>NZ_SMMH01000036.1 GCF_004634215.1 Deinococcus fonticola
CGGATTGCGTTGGGGGCAGGTGAAAACCTGGACGGCCTTACGCTTGAAGGTGGCCCTCATCGTTGCCGCCTACAACTTACGCTTCGCACCTCCGCCCTTCGTTGTCAACCCCTAATCGCCGTTCTTCATGTTTCTGGGCCGAGGGCGCGGCAATGGCCTGGCCGACCCAGCCATTACGTGAAGGTCGCTGTCCGAGCATGCCAGATTTTCAATGTTCCCCGGTGACCTGCGGCCCGTATGATGGGGCAGCTGTGAAAGAAGCCCTCGCATGACACGAAACCCCTTCCAACGTCCCAAGGCGGCTCCGGCCGCGCCCTCCTTTCAACTCACCACGCCGGGTGGGCTGGTCTTGCCGGCCGACACGCTGCGCCGTCACCTGGCGCTGGTGGGCGGGCCACTGGACGTCATGCACCTCACCGCGCATTTTCTGCAACAGGCCAACCAGCAGCAGATTCCCGTGATTCTGCTGGGAGCCCCGCAGGACACGGCCTTCCTGGATCTGCCCGATCTGCTGGAATTAAACCCCGTGCGCACCGCCGCCCTGCCGCCCCTGCGACCCGGCACCGCGCCCGAGCGCCTGCGCGAAGACCTGACGGCCGCCACCAACTCCTTTCGCTCCCTGCTGGGCAGTGGCCCGCAGATGCTGTTCACGGGCCGCAACCTGGGGGGGCACTGGCCGTTCGTGATGGGCCGCCTGCCGGCCTTCGCGCAGCAGGGCGGGGTGGTGATGGCCGACGTTCGCCACCAGCTGTCCACCCCCCTGCCGCAGGTGTTCAGTCACTTCCTGGTGTGGCCCGAAGGTCAGGAACGCATGGAACGCGCCGTGGAACGCTGGCAACGCCACCAGACCGCCCGGCCTTACACCGTGCAGCCCGAGCCGCAAGGCCCGGCGGCGCTGTGGACAGCCCAGTAAACAGCGGACACAGTGATCTGTTGACACAGTAAGCAGTTGACACCGTCATCAAGCTGCACAACAGGCCGTCCACCGGCCGCACTAAACGAAATGGAGCGCGGCCGGCGCTCGCTGCTTGCAAGGACTTTCCCCGGATTCAGCAGCGAACCCGCGCCGTGCCTGGCCTCAGCTGCGCGGGATATCCACGTCGAACAGGGCGCGCACGAAATCCTGACTGTCGAAGGGTTGCAGGTCGTCGGCGCGTTCCCCCACACCGATAAACTTGATGGGCACGCCCAGTTCACGCACGATGGGCACCAGAATGCCGCCCTTGGCGGTGCCGTCCAGCTTCGTGACGATCACGCCGGTCAGCGGGGTGGCCTCGTGGAATTTCTTGGCCTGCTGCAGGCCGTTCTGTCCGGTCACGGCGTCTAGCACCAGCCAGGTCTCGGCCGGTTCGCCGGGGTCGGCTTTCTCGACCACGCGGCATACCTTTTTCAGTTCTTCCATCAGGTTGTGCTTGTTGTGTAGCCTGCCCGCCGTGTCGATGAACAGCAGGTCGGTGCCGCGTGCCTTCCTGGCCGAGGCACCGTCGAAGGCCACCGCCGCCGGATCGCCGCCGTCCGACCCCTGGATGACCGGTATGCCCAGACGGTCGCCCCACACGCCCAGCTGTGTGCCGGCGGCAGCGCGGAAGGTGTCGCCGGCGGCGAACATCACGCTTTTGCCCTGGCGCATGTAGTACTGGCCCAGTTTGGCGATGGTGGTGGTCTTGCCCACCCCGTTCACGCCGATCACCATGACCACGTGTCCTCTGGGTTCCACCTTGCTGCGGTTGACGTCCGGCGCAAAGCCCAGCTTGCGGAATTCGGCGCGGCGGGCGTTGGGTTCCAGTTGAAGAGTCAGCGCCCGCATCAGCGCGTCCTGAAGGTTCCCGCCCTCTGTCTTACGCATGTCCTCGATGATCTCGTCAGTGGCGGCGCGGCCCACATCGGCGGAAATCAGGGCGTACTCCAGATCCTCGATGCTGTCCAGGCGCTTCGTGAACACCTCACGCACGTCCTGCCCCAGCGCGCCGGACGTGTCGTTAATCTGCCGGCGGGTCTTGCTCAGGCCGTCGCGCAGGCGCTCCAGCCAACTCATAAGCCCACTCCACGCGTAACTTGAGGGAAGGAAACTGTCATAACCTCAGCATACTTCACTCAAGGTCAGCGGAAAGTCCCAGCACAGAGCGCCTCAGCGACGCCTGGCCCACAGCTCCTCAGCCGTAATGTTCACGGTGCGCCTTCTTCATGGCGGCGTACTGCGGGTGGGCCTCGGCCTCGTCCCACTTCGCCTTGAAGATGCGGGCCGACTCGGCCTTGACCGGGTCTTCGGGCTGGCGCGGCAACTCGGGCCGGCCGTGCGCCCCCGACTGGCCCTTCTTGTCGTCCGGCACGGGGCCGTCGTACTTCTTGCCGCCCTTGTGGTTGGCGTAGCGCCGCGCACGGGTAAACCCCATTTGCAGGAATTTACGGGCCATGTCCGCGCCCACGAAATCTCCCGCCGCCAGGTAGTCGAGGAACAGGGCATAGATTTTCTCACTGCTCTCGCGGGCAGCGTCCGGCGTGGCGAAGCGCCAGTGCGGCAGAATCTCGCCCTTGTACGGTTGCACCAGCAGCACGCCCTGTTCGCCGATCCCGACGCGGTACAGCTCCGGGTGCCGGCGCAGGTCAAGTTCCGCGTAATGCAGCGAGTAATCGAACTTCGGCCTGGGCATGATGTGAATATCATCCCCGTTCACGGTGCCCGGCGCATTCATGAACAGGCCATAGAGCTTATTTCCGACGGTGCCCGCTCCTGTCATGCTGAACTCCCATGCCTGACTGGATGCTGGAAGCCCCGATGGTGAACCTGTCCGCTCACACCGAGGAAGCGTTCAAGGTGGCCTTGCAGGAGCGGGACGCGAATCTGCTGCCCGCTGGCGTACCGCACTGGCTTTTCCTCGACTGGCTTGCCCAAAAAGGTTACCTGCTGCACGGCTCGAAACGCGATGACATCACCTTATTCGAGCCGCGCCCACCGCACGACCTGAGTCCCGACGCCTTCAGCAAACGCACCGGCGTGTTCGCGGCGTCCGATGGCCTATGGGCCATGATGTACGCCCTGCGCGGCCCGCAGGTGAAACGCATGCTGAACATGGCCCTGCAATCCTGCACGGGCTTCGGGTTCGGGGAGATGAAGTACTTCCTTTCCCTGGCGCCGCGCTGGGGTACCGTGTCCGATGGCCGCACCCTGCTGACGCCCGGCTTCGTGTACGTGCTGCCGCCGGACGGCTTTATACAGATGCCCGCTTACGACTGGCCGGGGCTGGGCACCGTGCAGGAACCCCACTGGGTCAATCCCAATCCCGTTGAACCGCTGATGTGCCTGCCTGTGAAGCCGCAGGATTTTCCCCTGCCGGTGCGCGTTCACCACGCCGGCCGGGGAGACGCCCTGTGCGCAAGTGACCCGTGGGGCTTTCCGTGGCTCTGCGAGAATGGGACGTGAGCAACTTACGGACCCTGTTCTCTCTGGCCGCAGCCGACGCGCTGGGGGCCGCCACCGAGTTCAAGACGCCGGAGGCCATCCGGGCGCGGTACGGTGAGAGCATCACCACGTATCAGGAGGGCAGCGTGTTCGGCTTCGCGCCGGGCGAGGCGACCGACGACACGCAGATGGCCGTGGCGACCCTGCTGGGCTACCGCAAGGGAACTGGCCTGGAGGGGGTGCTGGCGGGCCTGCGCGAGTGGCTGGCCACCGGGCCGCCGGATGTGGGCGGGCTGACGCGCTCGGCCCTGCGCTACGGCACCCTCAACGGCGGCGTGCAGGCCTGGCAGGGCAGCGGGTTTCAGAGTGCCGGAAACGGCGGCCTGATGCGTATTGCCGCCGTGTGGATAGAGGGCTTTCGTGGCGCGGATTTGGCGCGCGAATCGGCCCTGGTTACGGCCCTGACGCACACCGACCCGCGCTGTGTGTTCGCCTCGGTGTTCTTCACGGCCTTTCTGGACGAACTGGCCGCCGGCCAGCAGTACCGCGCCGCCGCAGAGGCCGCCCTGAAAGTCATGGACGGCCTGGACGCCCGCCGGACGCTGCTGGACGCCGAGCTGCTGGGCATCGAAACCTACGAGGCGAATCACGCCTTCAGCCAAGCTGAACGGGAAGCCCGCGCCCAGGTTCGCGCCCGCGTGCGAAGTGGCCTGGACGGCAAGCTCACCTCGCAAAGTGGCTTCGTGCCGGACACGCTGGAAGCTGCCCTGGCGCACGCCCGTGCGGACACGTGGCTGGCGTGCGTGGAACCGGCCGTGCGGCTGGGCGACGACTCCGACACGGTGGCCTGCGTGGTCGGTGCCATCGTCGGCGCAAGGGGTCTGGCGGTGCCCGCGCACCTTCTGCCGGACCTGCGTCTGGGGCACACCTGGGCCGGCTGGCAACGCGACTGGGCCTGCATAGATCACTTTCCTTCTTTGCTCAGCACTGATTTACTCAATACTGAGCCTGCGTGAAGCGGCGCGGGTGGCCTCTCCTGGCGGGTGCGCTGCTGGTGTGGGTGTCACGGGTCTGTTCCCGCGTACAGTGCAGGGGATGACTGCCAGAGACACGCCGCTGCCCGTCGAGGTGACACTGGCCCCGGAACCGAAAGACCTGGCGGAAGTGCTGCGCCGCCTGGACGCCTGGTATGCGCGGTACGTCCCGGCGGTTCACGCCACCCTGCGCCCCGGCGTCAGGGACGCTGAACTGGACGCCTTCGAGAAACGCAGCGGGTTGACCTTGCCCGCCGACTTCCGCGCCCTGTACCGCTGGCACGACGGTCAGAACTGGTCCGTGGGCGGCGTCCTTGGCCTGGCCTTCATGCCACTGAATGAAGTCGAGCACGACTGGAAAGGCTGGAAGGACATTGCCGAAGAAAATGCGTCCATGAACGTCGAAATTTACACGGTGTCTCATCCCACCGGGGCGATTCGGGAACAGTACGCCAGTCCCGGCTGGATTCCGTTTCTCAGTGACGGAGGCGGCAACTTTGTGGGCGTTGACCTGTGGCCGGACGTGACCGGGCAGGTGGGGCAGGTCATGACCTCGGGCCGCGACGAGGAACACCGCTTCGTGCTCGCGCCGGACGTCAGCACCTTTCTGCGGACATATTTGCAGCGTCTGGAAGAGGCGCGACTGGAATTGAAGAAACTGGGCGGGTACGAGGGCGACATGTGGAGCGTGGAACTGAAAGGCGAGAACGGCATGGCCCTCGACGGGTATCAGTTGCTGGCGGAACTGTACCCCGGTTTCGGCCATTCACCCCGCAATCGGCGCGAGGACGGCCCCGCTGAGGAACCCTCCTGGCCGGAGCTGATGGAACGCCTGGAACGGTGGTTGCAGGCCCATCATCCGGACCTGTGGTCTACCCTGCCGGCCGGGGCCAGCCCAGCGCAACTGAAAGCCGCCGCGGAGCGCCTGGGGCGCGAGTTGCCGGAGGAAGTCGCTTATCTGTACTCGCGTCACGCCGACTGGGGCGAGGTGCTGGGCCTGCCTTTCATCCCCATCGATGAGCTGGGGCGGCAGGACAGCGCCACCTTTGGCCTGCCGGACGCGCAGGGACGGGTGGTGCCGTTCAATTCGTACACTTCCAGCAGCGGGCCGCAGGACTGGTTGCCCCTGTGGATCCTGAACGGTGACCACGTGGGCGTGAACCGGGCCGGCCACGGCGAGATCCGAACCTTCGGGCCAAACGCCAGACCGCGTTACGTGCTGGCCGAGAACCTGTGGCGCCTGCTGGAACGGCAGGTGCGTTTTCTGGAAGCCGGGCTGGTTCGGCGTGAAGGTCAGCGCCTGGTACTGCCGGACGCTCGAGGGCAGTTCTTCGTGAACCGCGTCGAGGACGCCTGGCCCGGCTTCGGCCTTTCGCCTGCCGTCCGGGAGAAGCGATGACCGAGGCAGAATTCGTCGCACTGGTACGAGAAAACCCGGTGAACGCCGCCATTCTCGACCGCCTGCCGGAACTGGAAAAGTTCGCGCCGCAGGCCATGCTGGTCGCCGGTTCTCTGTTCGGCACGGTCTGGAACGTGCAGACCGGCCGCCCTGCGACAGAGAACATCAAGGATTACGACCTTTTCTACTGGGCGGCCGACCTCAGTTATGAAGCCGAGGATGCCGTCATCCGGGGTGCCGCCGCCCTGTTCGCCGATCTGGACGCGCCCATCGAGGTACGCAACCAGGCGCGGGTTCACCTGTGGTTCAACCCCAAGCATGGCCTGAACCGCCCCCCACTGACCAGTGCGCGGGAAGGCGTGTTGCAGTTTCTGGTGGAATGCACCTGCCTGGCCATCGACGCCCGGGGCCACGTGTACGCCCCTTACGGGCTGAGCGACATGCAGGCCGGACTGCTGAAATGGAACGCGCTGAACCACTCGCCGGGCCTGTATGCGGCGAAAGTCAGGGATTATCAGCGCCGCTGGCCGTGGCTGCGGGAAGGGTAATGCGCGGTAAGCCGTGGGATCTGGATTGGAGAAAACACGGTTGGTAGGTGGCTTTTCCACCTTCCAGCCGGCAGTGTTCAGCCCACTCCCCTCATATCCTCGCTTCGGCAAATTGCGCCTGGGCGCTGCGGTCGCCGGGGCATTTGACGTAGCGGCCGTCCTCGCCCAGTGTCCAGCTGCCGCGCTCGTCGTGCCATTCGGTGCTCAGGATCTCCAGAAAAGCCTGGCGGTTGCGGTCGTCCAGCACGGGCGCGATGACCTCTACGCGGCGGTCGAGGTTGCGGCTCATCCAGTCGGCGCTGCCGAAATACACTTCCTCCTGGCCGCCGTTCCCGAACGCAAAAATGCGGGCGTGTTCCAGGTAGCGGCCCAGCAGGCTGTGTACGCGAATGGTCTGTGACAGGCCGGGCACGCCCGGGCGCAGGCAGCACACGCCGCGCAGAATCAGGTCAATGCCCACGCCCGCCTGCGAGGCGCGGTACAGGGCCTCGATCATGCCGGGGTCGGTCAGCGAGTTGAACTTGGCCTTGATCCAGGCTTCGCGCCCCGCCTGCGCGTGCTCGATCTCGCGCTCGATCAGGGCCTCGAAACCGCTGCGGGCGGTGTCGGGCGCCACCAGCAGGTGGGTGTATTCGGCGGCGGCCGAGCCGGTGAGGTGGTTGAACAGTTCGGCCACGTCCGCGCCCAGTTCCGGGTCGCTGGTCAGCAGGCTCAGGTCCGTGTACAGGCGGGCGGTCTTGGGGTTGTAGTTGCCGGTGCCGATGTGCACGTAGCGGCGCAGGCCCCCCTCCTCCCGGCGCACGATCAGGGTGACTTTGGCGTGGGTTTTCAGGCCCATCACGCCGTACACGACGTGTGCCCCGGCCCGTTCCAGTTTGCGCGCCCAGCTGATGTTGCGCTGCTCGTCGAAGCGGGCCTTGAGTTCGATCATCGCCACCACCTGCTTGCCGTTCTCGGCGGCGGTGCGTAGCGCCCCCAGCAGCCTGGGGTCGTCCCCGGTGCGGTAAAGCGTCTGCTTGATGGCCAGCACCTGCGGGTCGCGGGCGGCTTCCTCCAGGAATTGCAGGATGTTCGTGAAGCTGTCGTACGGGTGGTGCAAAAGCACGTCGCCCTGGCGCAGGGTATCGAACACCCCGTCGTCCTCGTCGCCTTCCAGGTCGGCCACGGCCGGGTTGAACGGCGGGAAACTCAGGTCCGGGCGCTGCACCGGCAGGCCCATCAGGTCGGCGGTGCCCAGCGGGCCGTCCAGCAGGAAGATGTCGGCCGGGTTCAGGTGCAGCTTCTCCTGAAGAAATTCCAGCACGTCCGCCGAGGTGTCGCGCTCGACTTCCATGCGCACGGCGGCCCCGAAGCGGCGGCGGCGCAGGGCGTCCTCGATGGTGGCCAGCAGGTCTTCGGCTTCCTCTTCCTCGAACTCGTAATCGGTGTTGCGGGTCACGCGGAACACGTAAGACCCAAGCACCTTGCGGCCTTTGAACAGGTCCATGATGTGCGCCGCGATCACGTCCTCCAGCAGCAGCAGGTGGCTGCCCACGCTGACCACGCGCGGCAGGATACCCACCGGAATTTTTACGCGGGCAAAGTCCGGCTCCTCGCCGCCGGGGGTTTTCAGGAGCACCGCCAGGTTCAGGCTGAGGTTGCTGAGGTACGGAAAGGGGTGGCCCGGATCGACGATCAGGGGCGTGAGCACCGGCTGAATCTCAGCCAGGTAATGCTCGCGCAGGTGCGCCTGGGCCTGCTTGTCCAGGTCGGCCACGCGGCTGATCACCACGCCCGCCGCCGCCAGTTCCTGAAGAACCGCCTGCGCCGTGCGTTCCACCTCGCGCAGCATCACGTGCGTGCGCTCACGCACCAGCTTCAGGGCCTCGCGGGGCAGCAGGCCGTCGGGGCTGGGCGTGTGCACCCCCGCCGCGATCTGACGGTGAATGCCCGCCACCCGCACCATGAAAAACTCGTCCAGGTTGCTGCCACAGATGGCCGCGTACTTCAGGCGTTCCAGCGGCGGATTGCGCGGGTCACGCGCTTCGGCCAGCACCCGCTCGTTGAAGGCCAGCCACGACATCTCGCGGTTCAGCAGCTGACTCTCGGGGTTCGCGGCGGTGCTGAGGGTCACGCCCGGCACGTCGCTGCCGCCCTCCGGCACCGGCTGAATTCTGTCTTTGATCCTGGCCTTCGAGGTCAGTTTCGTCTTCTTCGGTTTCGTGGGGGATTTGGTGGGCAAGGACGTCACTCCTCTCATAGGGCAGCAAACTTGTCAGGAAAAGGTCAGGCGCAGGGTGAGGGGGCAGGGTGAGGCGCGGAGCGGTCACAGCCACCATACCCCTCGCCCCCCCCGGCAGAGGGCCGCAAATGGGTCAATGAACCATGAAAAAAGCAGACTGGGGTCGCTTTCCCCAGCCTGCAGACAGGATTCGGTTTCAGGTGAAGATCGACAGGTGGTGCCCGCCTCCGGTTCTCTGCTGAGGCGAGCTGTCGGCGCAAGCGTATGAGGGATGAGAGCTGGCCTGCCCGGTCAACTCAGGTGACGTCCTATCAGGGCACCCCTCACGACTGCCCGCTCACACTTTTTTGAACAACAGGGCCGCGTTCTGTCCGCCGAAGGCGAAGGAGTTGCTGAGGGCGTACTCGACCTGCTGTTCGCGGGCGCCTTCGGGGATGTAGTCCAGATCGAGTTCCGGATCCGGGTCGCCCGCCAGGTTGATGGTGGGGGGCAGTATCCCGCCGGACAGCGCCTGCGCGACGGCAATGGCCTCGATGGCCCCGGCGGCGCCCAGCAGGTGGCCGGTCATGCTCTTGGTGCTGGAGATGGCCAGCTTCTTCGCGTGGTCGCCGAACACGTGCTTGATGCCCTGTGTTTCGTGCAGGTCGTTGAAGTACGTGCTGGTGCCGTGCGCGTTGATGTACCCCACCTGCTCGGGGTTGACGCCGGCGGTGCGCAGGGCCATTTTCATGGCGAGCTGCGCCCCGGCTCCCTCGGGGGCGGGCATGGTGATGTGGTGTGCGTCGGCACTGACGCCGAAGCCCACGACTTCCGCGTAGATTTTCGCGCCGCGTTTCTTGGCGTGCTCGTATTCCTCCAGCACGACGATGCCGCTGCCTTCGCCGAGCACGAACCCGTCACGGGATTTGGCAAACGGGCGGCTGGCCCTCTCGGGGTCGTCGTTGCGGGTGGACAGGGCTTTCATGTTGGAAAAGCCGCCCACGGCCATGGGCGTCACGGACGCTTCGGTGCCGCCCGCGATCATCACGTCGGCCATGTCCAGCTGGATGTACCGGGCAGCCTCGCCTATAGCGCCCGTGCCGGTGGCGCAGGCCGTCACGACGGTGCTGCTCGGCCCCATGGCCCCGAAGCGCATGGCGACGTGACCGGAGGCCATGTTGGCGATCTGCATCGGAATGAACATGGGCGAAATGCGCCCTGCGCCGCGCTCCACGTATACCCGCGCCTGATCCTCGAAGGTCTTCATGCCGCCGATGCCGCTGCCCACCAGCGTCCCTACCCGCTCGCGCTCGGCCCGGATGTCCTCTGCGCTCAGGCCGCTGTCCTGCACCGCCAGCTCTGCGCCGGCCAGGGCCAGTTGCACCACCCGGTCAAGTTTCCGGGCTTCCTTCGGGTCGACCCAGGCGACCAGGCTGACCTTGACCTCCCCGGCGATCTTGCTGGCGGTGTCTTTCGCGTCAAAGTGCGTGATGGGCGCGATGCCGCTTTTCCCGGCCCGCTGCGCCTCCACGAACTCCTGCGCCCCGATGCCAATGGGCGTGACCGGACCTAGGCCCGTGATGACCACCCGCTTCAAACCCGTAACTGTCATTTCACCTCCACAAAAGAGGCGGAACACGGCCTGAAAACCGCGCCCCGCCACGTTTCTCTGCGCGGTTTACTGGTTGCTTTCCACGTAATCCACCGCCGCCTGCACGGTGCGGATCTTCTCGGCTTCCTCGTCGGGAATGGTGATGCCGAAGCGGTCTTCAAAACCCATGATGAGTTCCACGGTTTCCAGGCTGTCGGCGCCCAGGTCTTCCACGAAACGCGCTTCCGGCATGACCTTGTCGGCATCCACGCCCAGCTTGTCCACGATCACTTCTTTCACATCATCAAATGTCGCCATGTTTATGTCCTCCTGAACTTGAATTCTGAGCCAGTCTACACGCGCCCCGCCCAAAAAGGGAGTGAAACTGAACGGGGTGTAAAGAAGACCAGGGGCGCACCGTGGCAGGCTCAGCTTCAGTTTTTGCTGTGACTTAGCAAGTTCTGTCCCCAGCCCACCAGTCCATCAGCCACTGGCCCCCGGCCTCAGTGCGGGTTCATGCCGCCGTCCACGCCAATGGTCTGCCCGGTGATATACCCGGCGCCGTCACTGGCGAGAAAAGCGACGAGGGCGGCCACTTCCCCGGGCTGGCCGAAGCGGGCCAGGGGAATGTTCGACTGATACTGTTTTTTGGTGTCCTCGGACAGTTCGGCCGTCATGTCGGACTCGATGAAGCCGGGGGCAATGGCGTTCACGGTGATGCCCCGCCCGCCATACTCCTTGGCCAGGGCTTTGGTGAGGCCGATCAGGCCGGCTTTGCTGGCGATGTAATTGGCCTGTCCAGGGTTCCCGGCGAGGGCCACCACGCTGCTGACGTTCACGATGCGTCCGCTGCGGTTTTTCATCATGTGCTTGATGGCGCTGCGGCAGGCGGTGAAGGCGCTCGAAAGGTTGGTCTGAATCACGGCGTCCCAGTCCTCGTCCTTCATGCGAATGGCGAGGGTGTCGCGCGTGATGCCGGCGTTGTTGACCAGCACGTCCAGGCGGCCCATCTTCGCGATCACCTCGTCCACCAGCTTCCCGGCGTTCGCGGGCTGCGAAAGGTCAGCGCCGAACACGTCCGCCTGGCCGCCTGCGGCGGTGATCTCGGCGGCGACCTTCTCGGCCTCGGCCTGGTTGCGGCCGTAGTGGACGGCCACGGCGAAACCGTCCTGCGCGAGTTTCAGGGCCATGGCCTTGCCCAGGCCACGGCTGCTGCCCGTGACCAGGGCCACCTTCTGAATATTGTTTTCCGTCATGCCTGACAGGTTAAGGCATGGGCCAGAATGTCGCGCAGGTCACTGAACGGCGTTCAACGCGAAAGCCCAGGCCCACGCGGCACTCAGAGCTATGCCCGGCCTGGGGTTGCTCACCCCACTCTCTGCGGACAGCGTGCAATGCCACCCGGTGGTGAACCGGCAGGCGAGGAGATACACCGGCTGGCCGCTGGCGTTCAGCAGCTTCAGATCGGCGCTGTCCGTGCCTAACTGCCCGGTCACGTCGAACTGCCTTTCGGCGGTGTTCCAGGCGAAACTGAGGTCAGCTGTGCCAGTCAAGTTGTCAGCCTGTTGCGCCAGGGTCAGGTGAATGCTCTGTTCACCCGCCTGCCCCTGCCACTGACCGCCCAGGGTGGAGGCAGCGCTCGCCTGCGCAGTGGCAGTAAGGCCCAGCAGAAGCACGGCAAGGGTGACATTCCTCATGCCCTGAGTGTAAAGGAGCAAGGTGGATAGCCCCCGGCCAGCCAACACCTTCCTCTTCTGAACTCGCGGCGTTTACAGATGTTCTTTCAATTTGCGTTGCCCGATGGCGGAAGCGATTTCGGCGCGTTCCTCGGCGCTCAGGTCGCGGAAGGTGACCCACACTTCCCCGTGGCGTTCCAGGATTTTCTCGACCTTGAGGGGGTGGTCGGTGCGGCGAACCTCCAAGCGGTAAGCCTGTTGCGCGGGCTGGCGTGTCAGCCCCAGTTGCAGGGTCAGTTCCGGGGTGGTGCGGGCTGCCTGCACGAAGCGTTCCATTCCGCCAAGCAGGTATTGTCGGTAAGCCCAGCGGGCCAGCAGCGCCGCCACGAACACGCTCGCCGTGAACCACACCCCGTCATGCGGCGTCTCCAGTTCCAGTATGGCCGCCACCGAACGGAAAACGCCGTACAGGGCCAGCAGGGTCAGCCCCACCACCAGCGGGTTGCCCAGCAGCACCCCGAACACCAGGTGAATCAACCGCTCCCCTACGCCCTGCGCGCCGGGGCCGAAACGGCGGGGTTTCACGCGCCCCTGGGCGTCCACCACCATAGATTCAGCCGGCACACCCGGAATCACCTCGAATAAAGGTGGCGTGGGGCCCGTGACATTCAGCAACTCGAACGAGTCCGCGTCGATATGCCCCGCCTGGCCCTGGTAAACGGCCCGCCTGCGCGCCCACGGCAGTGCAAAAGACCGCGAGGAACCGGACATCACCTGGCCCATCCCGCACGAGGAAAGCGCGTGAATTCAGGCGTCATGCCTGACAGGGTAAAGCATTCCTGGTAGGCCCGAACAAGTTTACGGTTACAGCTCGAATTCCTTGATGTGCTGCGCCGTGCCGACGTTGATGGCGCGCGCTTCGGGCAGGATGCGCTTGAGCAGGCCCGTCAGCACAGTGCCGGGGCCGAATTCGATAAAGGTGTCCACGCCCAGCCCGGCCAGGGTCTGAATGGTTTCCACCCAGCGCACGCTCCCGGTGATCTGGCGGTCGAGCAGGTCGGCGGTGTGTTTGGGGTCGTCGCTCAGCTCGGCGGTGACGTTCGCCACCACGGGAAAGGCGTAGGGGCCGTACGTGGTGGCCTGAAGGTCGCCCACCAGGCCCTCGGCGGCGGGTTGCATGAGCTGGCAGTGGAAGGGCGCGCTGACCTTCAGAGGAATGACCTTCAGGCCGCGCGCCTTGAGGGCGGCGCTGGCGGTTTCCACGGCAGCTTTCTCGCCGGAAATCACGGTCTGCGTGGGGGCGTTGAAGTTCGCGGGTTGCACGATTCCGGCGGTGTCCTGGCACACCTGGATCACCACGGCGGGATCCCCCATGACGGCGCTCATGGCCCCCACGCCTTCCGGCACGGCCTGCTGCATCAGTTCACCGCGCCGGCGGGTCAGGCGCAGGGCGTCTTCCAGGGGCAGCACGCCGGCGGCGACCAGGGCGCTGTACTCGCCGAGCGAGTGACCGGCCGCGACCATGGGGGTCAGGCCGGTGTGCGCCTGCCACGCGCGGTAGGCGGCGACGGAGGCGGCCACCAGCGCGGGTTGCTGGTTGGCGGTCAGGGTCAGTTCGTCGAAGGGGCCGACTTCCACCAGCTCGCGCAGGCCCGGCAGGGTGGCTTCCTTGGTGGCGTACACCTCCTCGGCGTGCGGGAAGTGCTGGGTCAGGTCGACGCCCATGCCCACGGCGTGCGAACCCTGACCGGGAAACAGGGCGGCAATTCTGGGGCCTTGGGTGCTGGGGCTTTCAGTGTTGGGGGTGGTCATGCGTCGATCTCCTCCGGGCTGTTCTGGGGGTTCAGGGTGGGGGTTCCGGCCCACCACTTCAGGGTGCAGGCGGCCCAGCTGAGGCCCCCGCCAAAGGCCACCAGCAGCAGTTGCTGGCCGTCTTTGATGCGCCCGTCGTTCACGGCCTCGTGCAGGGCCAGGGGAATGGTGCCGGCGCTGGTGTTGCCGTAGCGGTCCAGGTTGATGACGGTTTTCTGCATGGGGATTCCGAAGCGCTGCGCGGCGGCCTCGATGATGCGGATATTGGCCTGATGCGGCACCAGCCAGTCCACCTCGGCGTTCGTGAGGCCCGATTTTTCCAGCACCTGCGCCCCGCTGTCGCCCAGGACGCGCACGGCGAATTTGAAGACCTCGCGCCCGTTCATGGTGGGTTCTGCCCGCATGGGCGTGCCGTCCGGGAAGGCGTTCGCCAGGTTGGAGATGTACAGCGCCGGGCCACCCGCGCTGTCCGCGCCCAGCACAAAGTCCTGCAGGCCGTAGCCCTCGGGCACCTCGCCCACCACCGCGCACCCGGCCCCATCGCCGAACAGGATGGCGGTGTCGCGGTCGTTCTGATCCAGCGCCTTGCTGAGGGTTTCGCCGCCCAGCACCAGCACTTTCTTCGCGCCGCCACCCAGGATCATGCCGCGGGCCATGCTCAGGCCGTACACGAAACCGCTGCACGCGGTGGACAGGTCGTACGCGCCCACGCCCGCCAGGCCCACCTGCCCGGCCACCAGCGCGGCCGTACTGGGAAACATGGCGTCGGGGGTACACGTCGCGTAGATCACCAGGTCGACGTCCCTGAGCGCCTGTGGGTCGCGGGAGAGCATGTCCTGCACGGCCTTCACGCCCAGGGTGCTGGTGAATTCCGTGTCGCTGGCGAAGCGGCGTTGCCGGATGCCGCTGCGCGACTCGATCCAGCCCGCCTCGATCCCCAGACGCGACTCGAACTCCTGGTTGTGGACGACCCGCTGCGGCGCGTACATCCCAAGCGCGGTGATGCCGATGTTCTTCACGTCACTCACGCTAGCATTCCCTGAATCAGCGTTCAGAGAATCCTGTACTGAGTGCAAACAGGACAGTCGGCGCTCAGTCGACGATGTGCGACTGCACCTGAATGTCCCCGTACACCTCGTCCTGCTGGACGCTGAACGTCCCTTCCTTCACGCCTTCGAGCAGCGCGGCGAAGTAGGTGGTCTGCTCGCCCCAGTCCTGCGTGGGAATGCCCCGGAACGTGAAGGTCTGTAGCCGCGTCCCGAAGGCCCGCAAGGCTTTCAGGGCGTCGGCCAGCGTCAGGCGTTCACGCGCCAGCAGCGGCACCTCCACCTGACGCACGGCGTTCTGCGCGGCCTTCACCAGTTTCGCCAGGCTGCCCTGCGGGTTGCGCCTGCGCTCGCGGCGCGGCAATTCCACCGGAACAGGCCGGGCGGGAATCAGGCCCGCGCGTTCCTCGCGCCTGGCCGCCAGAAAAGCCACCAGCGAATCCAGTTCTGCCAGCGCCTCCACGCCCTCCACCACTTCCTCCAGCAGTTCGTCGAGGGGATCTTCGGGGACGTCCTCGGGTTCAGGCTGGGGAAGCAGCAAGCGGGCCTTGAGGGCAATGACGTTTGCCAGCGTGGGCAGCAAGTCCGGGTGGTGATCGGCGAATGCCGCCGCACTCTCCCCCGTCACCTCCTGCACCCAGGCCAGCACCTCGCGCGTCAGACTCAGCAGCGGCACCTCGGCCGGCGTCACCTGCCCGGAACGCAGAGCGGCAGCCAGCTCCGCCAGGGAACCCTCGAACACAGGTAAACGGACACAGAAGGCGGAGGGCAGAGGGCGCAGGGGATTCTGGCCCGCTGCCCCTGGCCTTCTGCCCCCAGCCACCGTCACAGTCTCAGCACCGTCACAGTTTCAGGAACCCGACTTTCTCGCGCACTTCCTCGATGACGGGCCGCGCGATGGCGCGGGCTTCCTGGGCGCCCTGGCGCAGGGCGTCCTTTACGTAGTCAGGGTCGGTGCGGAGCTCCTCGGCCCGCTGTTGAATGGGCGTAAGGTGCGCGGTCACGCCTTCCATGAGCTTCTTCTTGCAGTCCACGCATCCGATGCCGGCGGTGCGGCACTCGCGGTCGACCAGCTGGATGGTGTCCAGATCCGAGAAGAGCTTGTGGTAATCGAAGATCAGGCACACGTCCGGGTTGCCGGGGTCGGTGCGGCGCACGCGGGCCGGGTCCGTGGGGGCCACGCGCAGCTTCTGCCAGATGGCGTCCAGAGGCTCCAGAATGCCGATGGTGCTGGTCGGCCCCTTGCTCTTGCCCATCTTGCCGTTGCCGTCCACGCCGGGAATGCGCAGGGCGTTGGGGTCGTGCACGGATTTGGGTTCGGGGAACGTCTGCCCGAAATGATGGTTGAATTTCCGCGCAATTTCCCGCGTCAGTTCCAGGTGCTGATCCTGATCCTCACCGACCGGCACGGTGTCGGCCTTGTACAGCAGGATGTCGGCGGCCATCAGGGCCGGGTACATCAGCAGGCCGCTGGGAATACTCTCGAACTGCCCGGCTTTGTCCTTGTACTGCGTCATGCGCTCCAGTTCACCGACCGGCGTGATGGAAGTGAAAATCCAGTTCAGTTCGTGGTGCTCCGGCACGTGCGACTGCACGAAGAAAATCACCTGGCTGGGGTCAAGGCCAATGGCGAAATTGGCCAGGGCCATCTCATACGTTTTCTCGGCCAGCGTCGCCGGGTCAAAGGCGTTCGGGTTGGTGATCGCGTGCAAATCCACCACGCAGTACATGCTGTTCTTCCCGAACTGCTCGCCCAGACGCACGTAATTCCGCATCGCGCCAAAGTAATTGCCAATGTGAGGCTCACCCGTAGGCTGAATACCGCTGAAGACACGAGACATAACCTACGGATTCTAGCGGCAGTGCAGCAGGTGTGTTCAGGGCGTGTTCAACAGTAACCGCCAGATCAGAGGCCAGCCCAACCACAGGTCAACACTGACCAGCACGAGCAGAGGCAGGAATAAAACCAATTCACGAATGCCAGTTAGGCCGGACACCCCGCGCACCGCATCGCTCACATCTGCGCCAGGTTGAGGCTGATGCAGCAGTTGACTGGTGATGAAATTCCTGATCGTGTACAACCAAAGGTCAGTGCGGCACATCAGGAAGACCGTCAGGACAAGCGGACGCACACCGCCCCAGTCAAAGGCCAGAAGCGTGACCGCCAGCATTTCAGCCAGTAATCGAGTCCAGAGCGGCCCGGCCAGCGCCACAGCTACCCCGCCCCAGTCCTCAATCTGGGCGTAACGGGTAAAGGTGGTTGCCAGCACCCATTCTCCTTTCCGCCTCCCCAGCACAATAAAATTAGCGGTGTGGTCTCCCAGCAGCCGGGCCATCAGCACATGCCCAAGCTCGTGCAAGGTCACAAATAAGAAAATACCGACGATGACTTCAAATACGGTCAGCAAGAACAAGGCCTTCAGGTTACAGCCGTTCGTATTGCCAGTCGACGTACCGGCCATTTTCGTAGGGCATGACGCCGTGAAAGGCGCGGGGATCGTCGTCGAAGACGAGAGACAGGAAATGTTTATCGCCCTCCCAGATGGGCAGTTGACCTCCCAGAAGTTTCTCGATGGGTTCCCAGGTCAGCGTGCCTTCCGGATTTTGCGTGACCGCCTCACCTTCATACCGGTCGATAATGAAAATGAACCCCAGCCAGTCCTCGCCGTTCGGGCCAAAACCGGGCCAGTTCACCGTGCCGCGCAAGGTCATGCTGGTCACGCTCAGGCCGGACTCCTCCAGAATCTCGCGTTTCATGCCTGCGCTGACGCTCTCACCGCGTTCCAGTTTGCCGCCTAGGCCGTTGTACTTGCCCAGGTGCTGGTCTTCCGGGCGGGCGTTGCGGTGAACAAGGAGCACGTGCTGCCGGTCTTCAGAGAGGATGTACCCGAGGGTGCCGAGAATAGGCTGGTAAGGCATACGGGTAGCTTATGGTGCAAAGCCGGCAGCCAAAGAAAACGGGCCGCACCGGGCAGCCCGCTGAACCTGTGTTTTCCTACAAACCATTTCCCCTCGCTTTACGCCGCGGGTTGTTCGCCGTTCTGTTCCTCGGCGCCCCGGCGTCCGCGCGCAGGGCGTTCGGCCTGGGCGGGTTCAGCACTCTGGGTGGGCTGGGCCGGGGTCTGGGGCGCGGCGCTGATACGGGCCAGCGTGTCGGCAAAAGCACGCAGGGCGTCGCTGCTTTCCAGTTCGGCCACGGCGCGGGCGTTCAGGGCAGCGAGTTCCTTGCGGTTGACCGTGTACTCTTCGTCGTCGAAACCCTTGAGCTGCGCCATCAGGCGGTAGGCGACGGGCGCGGTGATGGTGGCCCCCTTGCTGGTGGTGATGCTGGCGTCGCTGACGGTGTCCGTGCCGATCAGCGTCAGCCCTTCCTGACCGATCAGGGCGGCGCGGTCGCCGCGTTCTTCCATGTGGGCCGCGAGTTGCAGGAGGCTGCGCAGATCCTGCATGTGGTGGAAGAGGTCGAGGTGCTGGGTCATCAGGCCGGCTTTTTTAAGGGTATCCATACCCGCATTATTCTGTTTTTAGCAGAATTGTCAATACGCCATATGCAGAATATTTGAGGAATACTTAATTTTTGACTGTAGCGCGGCCGATCAATTTCATCTTCAACTTCACGGTTTTCCCGCCGCGCAGCACGGTCAGTGTCACCGTTTCGCCGGGCGCATGTTCGCGCACCACGTACTGAAACTCACTGAAGTTCAGCACCCGTTCGCCGTCTACGTGCGTCACCACGTCGCCTTTTCCCTGATAATTCACAGGTTTCAGTCCCGCCCGCGCCGCCGGACTGCCCAGCGTGACCGACGTAAAAAACGCCCCCGGCGTCCTGCCCAGATCGAGGCCCTGCGCCCGCGTGGCCTTCAGGAACTCGCTGGCGGGCAGGTCGAACAGCAGGGCAGCCGGGCCGTTCAACCCCACGCCAATAATTGGGGCGTCCCTTTTCAGGCCCTTTTTCAATGCCGCAAGGCGCGTGTCGTGCGCCGCCACGGGAACAGCGAACGCCATGACATTGGCATCCGGCGACACGCGCAGGAAACTGACGACGCCGCCCACTTCACCCTTGAAGTTCAGGACGGGCGCGCCACTGTCCCCCGGCATAATCGGCGCACTCAGTTGCCACGTCCCCGGCGGAAAATCGGCCCGTCCGGCGTCGGCCTCCAGGGCCAGCAGGCGGCCCGTCTTGGCCTTCAGGAATTCCTGGCCCCCGTTGCCGATGACCATCACCGCGTCCCCCGGATTAAACGCCCCGGCAGCCAACGGCAGAAAAGGCGTTCCTTTCGGCACCTTGACCTTCAAGACCGCCAGGTCGTGCTGATCGTCGTACCCGATGACCTGCGCTTCATAGCGCCGCCCGTCCGACATCATCACGCTGGGGTGGCGCACCTGAAAGACCACGTGGTAGGCCGTCAGGGCCGTGCCGTCCGAACCGATCAGGAAGCCGGTACCCACGCCGTCCGTGGGTTTGCACTTCGCAGGTGGGCAATCCGCGATCAGGAAGGTGGCCGGACGCGCCCGGCGGTACTGCGCCGCCAATCCCGTCTGTTCTGGCCCGGACAGGGGCGCCCGGAGCAGCGGATTCTCGTGCCACACCCCACTGGGCAGCACTTCTGCGCGCCCTTCCGCCTGCCCGTGGGCACTCAGGAACAGGAAACCAAACAGCAGGAAATGGCGAATTCGCGTCATAAAGTGGCTCCCAGCCAAGCCAGAGCACAGTCTAGGCGTTCCAGAGGAGTGCCGTACAGTCCTGGTGTCCCCCTGCACCGTGAGCTACACCTGTACAGGGAGCACCCCTGTACAGTGAGCACATGAGTCCCCCGCTCACCCAGGTATTCGTGTATGGCACCCTGATGCCCGGCGAGAGAAATGCCCACGTCGCTCAGCGCGGCGGTCCCTTCAGCGCCCAGCCCGCCACCCTGCACGGGTACCGCCTGTTTCACCTCAGCCCGGAGAACTACCCCGGCCTGACGCCTGGAACCGAGGCCGATGCCGTGCGCGGTTACACGTTGACTTACACGCCCGCCCACTGGGAACAGGCCCTTTCCTTCCTCGACAGGCTCGAAGGCCTGCACGAAACGCCCGCCCTCTACACGCGGGAACAGGTTCAGGTGCGCCACGACGATGGACAGTTCTCGGACACCTGGGTGTACGTGTACGCCCGCCCGGAGCGCCTGAACGCCCCCGGCGTGCAATTCATTGAAAGCGGCGACTGGCACGAAGCCACAACACGAGATCAACATGGGGAAGATCACCGCTAAACAGCCAGGGGACGCGCGCTTCACTCTTTCTACGACCTAGAACCGACAACTAGAAAACCGCCCCCGAAGGAGCGGCGCAGTGAACGGCAGTTCAGCGAACGATGCGCTGACCGCGACGAATGCCGAGCTTGTCGGTCAGGGCGATGTACTGGTCGTAGTCGGTGCGCTCCAGGTATTTCAGCAGGCGGCGGCGCTGGCCGTTCAGGAGTTGCAGGCCGCGCTGGCCGTGCTTGTCTTTCTTGTTGGCGCTCAGGTGAGCCGACAGGTTCTGAATGCGGGCGGTCAGCAGGGCCACTTGCACGGCGGTGCTCCCGGTGTCGTTGCCGGCCTTCTGGTTTTCGGTGATGATTTGCTTCTTGTCGATCATGTTTTTCCCTCTTTTTTTGAAAGTCCCGCGTCGTTTCAGCCGGAGAAGACCTCCACCGTCACGGCGGCAAACGCGAGCATACCACGATCTCCCCGAAAAACAAGGGGGTGACTTGACAACGGTGCGCGCCGTCCCTACTATTGCTTTCGCCCTTCAGACACTCAGGGTTGCTCGGGTGGCGGAATTGGTAGACGCGCACGTTTGAGGGGCGTGTGACTTAGTCGTGAGGGTTCAAGTCCCTTCTCGAGCACCAGCCGAAGCCGGAATCCGTAAGTGGGTTCCGGTTTCTTCTTTAGATCGTGGACTATGGAAAGGTTCCCTTTTCCAGATTCAGCTGCCCAGCAGCCGGCCACTTCTTTTGCTCCGCGCTTCCCAGCCACCTCCCTTGCCTTTTTCTCGTCTTGTGCTATCTTCCTTGACGCATTGCTGGTGCAACGCAGCGTGGACGCCTGAACCTGGTCAGGGCCGGAAGGCAGCAGCCATAAGGGATGCTTCGCGGGTGCCGTTGTTTCCCGGCAATGCTTTTCTTTTGCCAAAAATCTGGGGACGCCGCTTATTCAGGGCGTCCCCGGTGTGTTCAGTCTTACAGGGCGAGTTTCTCGACGGGGGTCAGGGCGACCCGGCGGCGGGCCACGTGGATTTCACGTTCGGTGTAGGTGTGGGTGTAAGCACTGAAACGTTCCTGGCCAAGGTGATACTGCTTCGGGAAAAGGAGTTGGAAGAAGGCAAGCAGTCTCTTCATGCCCTCATGGTGCCGGGCGTTCGTCAGGGCCACGTCCTGCGGCTGTCAGGAAGACGTGCGCCAGACCTTACCGGGTTTTGGGAAGCAGCACCAGCGCCTGCGTTTCCCTGACCTGCGCCAGTTCTTTCAGCAGTTCGGCGTCCAGGTCTCCGGCCTGCGCCAGTGCTTCGGCTTTCTTCTTGTCGATGCTGGCCACCTCCAGCGCGGCCACGTCGCCGAACACCTCGCGGAAGCGCTCCAGAGGGTACTCGACGCGGCGCGAGACTTTCAGAACCGCGCGGTACAACTCCGTTTCCGCGTGCCCACCGCCTTCCAGCGCCGCCTTGATGTGCCGGCCCAGTTCTTCCTTCTCGGTTTCCAGGCCCTGAATGGTGTCGCGCAGGGTGGCGTAGCGCTCCAGCAGTTCCTCAAGCGTGGGGGGCGTTTCCGGGTCAGTCACGCCCTCAGGATAATGCGGGCCGTTACCATGCAGTGATGACTGACGAAGCGCACCCGGAACTGCTGCCCCTGGATCTGCAACGCCGCCTGCTGGACGCCATCCGTCGCGGGGCCAGCATGGAGGACATCGCCGACCTGAAAGCCTCGAGCGTAAGCACCCCCGAAGCGGCTATTCAGGCCCTCAAGGACGGCAACGCCCGTTTTTTCAGCGGGAACGCCAGCCGCCCGGAACTGGGCGCCAACGAACGCCGGGCGCAGATCATCGGGCAGACACCCTTCGCCGCCGTGCTGGCGTGCAGTGACAGCCGCGTTCCGGTGGAACTGGTGTTCGATCAGGGCCTGGGACAATTGTTCGTGGTGCGCGTGGCGGGCAACGTCGTGGGCGAATCAGGGCTGGGCACGCTGGAGTACGCCATCAAGCACCTGGATGTTCACCTGGTGATGGTGATGGGGCACGAGGGATGCGGCGCCGTCGCGGCGGCCCTGCGCCCCCCGGAAGTGAATGCCCAGGAACCGGTGCACCTCCAAAGCCTCATCGGAAAAATCCGGCCCAGCGTGCAGCACCTCCCCACCATCCGCGACAAGAAAGCCCGCATGCGCGAGGCTGTCCTGAACAATGTGCGCCACCAGGTTCACGTGCTGCGGCAGCAAGCGGTGATCCGTGAAGCCGAGGAAAGCGGACGCATCAAGGTCATCGGCGGCTTCTACGAGATCGGCAGCGGCGCCGTGGACTTCCTGGTGGAGGCAGAAGAGTTGACCCCGTGAACGCGGTGAACCTGCCGGATGAGCCTCATTTCTCCTGCGCCGCAGGTACGGCGGTATCCAGCGAGGCCGGCAGAAAACCGCTTTTTTGCAGCGCGGCCAGCAGCCGTGTCGATTCCGGCCCGAAGGCGTCCGGGTCGTCCTCGCAAGGGCTGGTGTAAAACTGCGCCAGGGACGTGATCCCCCCCTGCTCGCACAGGGCTTTCAGGCGTGGCGTGGACATGTACCGCTGCCAGCCGCTGACTTCACGCTCACGGTAGATGTCCTCCAGTTCGGGTGTGTCGGCGACGCGGTAAATCTCGTCATGCACAAAGGCGCGCAGCGGCAACCGGTCGCGCTTGCCGAGGTGCTCGTCCGGCACGCCCACCACGATGGTCGTCACGGGAAGACAAGTTTCCGGCAGCCCCAGCAACTCCGCGATCTCGCCCATGGCGTACAGCGTGGTGCCCATATAGCAGATGCCGTAACCCCGCGCCTCGAAGCCCAGAACCACGCTCTGCGAGAGCAGCATGGCATCGAACGCCGCCACGTGATAGCCCAGGAAGTTGTTGAAGTTGTCGCGCGCCCCGCGCAGTTTCAACCACGCCCGCGTGCGGTTCCAGTCGGCACAGAAGGTCACGACCAGCGGCGCCTGAAGAATGAAGTCCTGTTCACCGTGCAGTTCGTAAAGGCGGCGCCTGCGCTCCGGGTCACGTGTCAGCACCAGCGAGTAGCTGTTCAGATTGCCCGAAGACGACGTGCCGACAATGGCCTCCCGCAGCACCTCGTCGATGACCGCCTGGGGAATCTCGTCCGGTTTGAAGCGCCGAATGGAACGGTGCCCCACCAGTACCTCCGCCACAGTTTGCATGGCCTGATCATACGGGAGCCGCTGCGCCAGCCTGGAGGCGTGACAGTCCGCTTGAGACGAGAAAAGGGGAGCGAAGCGGTATTCCAGCGCCAGAAGACGACCCTTCGTTTGTCAACTTGAACGCGTGACGGTACGGGAATCAGAAACGCATTGGCCTGGGCTGTGCGTGCTGGCGGCGCTGGGCGGAGACTGCTTGCTGCGCTTTTATCTCCCGCCTGTGGTGGTGGGCGTATGCAGACCCGGCAGCGAATCTGCCCCTCCACTCAGGTCAAGCAGCCAAGGGCGCACTGAACACAACTGCGTCTTATCCTATTTTCCCTATCCCCGCTCCCCAGTTATCCGACGGGCTGGTGCTGGTACAGTTCCACGACGCGCCGCAGGAGTTTCAGGCCTTTGGGAAGGCTGCTGCCCTGCACCCACTCGTCTTCGCGGTGGGCATTGCCGCCCCGGTAGACGCCCAGGGTCATGGCAGGCAGCTGGTGGGGCACAGCGGCGTTGGCATCGGTGCTGCTGGAGGCCTGCCGGAAATCCAGGCGCTGTTCTTTCGCGGCCTGCTGGGCCAGGTCGAGCAGCGGCCCAGCCCTCAGGTCACCGCCGGGCCGGTCGCCGACGCGTTCGATGCTGAGGCTGACACCAGCGTCCCGGGCGGCGCGGTTCAGCACCTCCTGGGCACGGCTGTCGAGCTCCATCAGCGGTTCAGGGTCAAGGGAACGTAGGTCGAGCAGCAGCTCGGCCGTCGCGGCGATGCTGTTCACGCTGTTTCCGCCGGTGGCCGTGCCGACGTTCAGGGTGGTGCGCGGCGAGAGGGGCCGGTGCAGGGCGTACAGGCCGCTGATCGCCAGCCCCAGGGCGTGCAGGGCGCTGGGGGCCTCGTCGCCCCAGGAGTGCCCCCCAGGCCCCACAAACCGGGCCTTGTAGCGCCGGACACCCACGCCCTTGGTGACCGCCACGCCCAGGTAACCGTCCACGGCCAGCAGCGCCCCCAGGCCGGCGCGGTTGCGCGCGAGGAAGTGCTTGGCGCCGCGCAGGTCGCCCAGGCCTTCCTCACCGACGTTGGCGACCACCCACAGCGGGCGTCTGAGTTGCCCGGTCTGCCCGCGCAGGTCACGCAGAAAGGCCGTGACCACCGCCAGGCTGGCACTGTTGTCACCCACGCCCGGCCCGCTGTACCGGTCGCCGTCCTGCTGCACAGTTACATCTGTCTGAGGGCCGAACACGGTGTCCAGGTGCGCCATGACCGCCAGCGCAGGCCGCTGCGCCGTGCCTGGAGGCGCAATGCGCGTCACGACGTTGCCCACCTCGTCTCGTTCGCAGGCGTACCCGAGGCCCTCCCAGAGGCGGGTGATCAGGTCAGCCCGCTGCGCCTCGTCGAAGGTCGGGGCGGGCGTCTGGGCGATGCGCGTCAGGTATTCAAGAGGCATTACCGCAAATTCTAGAGCATGAAGATAGCCGAATAACCGTCCGTGAAGGTGAACGGAGGGCGGATTTCAACGAGCAGCACAGAGAAAGCCTGAAGACTCAGGGGCTTTGGCCGTCGGGAACCCCCGCCAACCCCGCCTCCGCCTGGGCGCACGTCCGGGCGGCCGCACCTACACGCCCAGCTCGCCTTTTTCACGCATGGCGGCGGCCAGTTTGGAGGGTTCGAACACGCTGGCCTGCTCCCCAAAACGGCGCTTCACGGCGCGCTGTACCAGCCACATTGCCAGGCCCACGCCCAGCAGGCTGATGACCATCCCCGGAACCCGCATGATGGCGTTCACTTCCGCCACCTGCGCGTTGAAGGCGTCCGAACCGAATTTCGCGGTCACCCGCTGGTAGTTCACGGCGCTGTTGACCAGTCCGCCCACGACATCCACCACGGCGAACGCCACCGTTCCCAGCACCAGCCCCTGGTGAACCCCGGGGTCAGCCATCGCCTGGCGGGTCGCCACCCGGTCGGCTTCGCTCTCGCCGATGCTGGCGGCGTCCAGAAACACGCGGAACAGCGGCACGCGGGTGGCGGCACTGATCAGGAACAGCAGCCCCGTCAGGTACGAGCGGGCGCTGTCCTTGATGGCGTACCAGAACCCGTCCACGTACCAGAACGCCAGCGCCCCGCTGAACAGCGCCCCTGCCCCACCGATCAGCGCCACCGGGCTGACGTTGCGGTTCACCAGGATGTCCCACAACACGTACCCCACCGGAACAAGCGCCGCCAGCAGGTAAGCGCGGACGTTCCCGGTCTGCCCGTCCCCCAGCAGACTCGCCACGCCGATTCCCTCACCCAGCAGGTTCGGACTCAGGATCATGATTGGAATCACCAGCGTAAAAACTAAGTCCCAGATGGTCTTCGGAATGCGGCGCTTGGCCTTTTCGGGAGCGGGAACAGGGGCAGTCACCCGCGCATTCTGTCACTTTCAGGTGAAAAGGAGATGGAGTTAGCGGTGCAGGAAGCGGCACATCGGTGTGGCGATAACCTCGCGCAGAGGGCAACTCGGCGGCCCGTTCAGTCGTCGGCGCTGTTTTCTTCCGCGGGTCTTTCGGCGAGGTGTTCCCGGACGGCGGCGATGAGGTACGTGCAGGCTTCGGCACAGGGCACCGCGCCGGGAACGCCTGTCAGGAAAGTGTGTGGCAGGGGCTGGCTGGCCCACAGGCGCGTGCGCAGGCACCTCGAGCACACGTGCCGGGCCACTTCTTCCACCTGGGCGGGCGTGGCTTTCTGCACGCGGGCGTAAATACCGGTCTGCCGGCGGGCGGTGGTGGGCCAGGGGGTGGAGCGCAGCGAGTGGCAGCCGCACGAGTAGGCTTCCTCGACGGTGGCCGGATACAGGGCGTGAATGGCGGCGGGCAGGTCGTCTTCACTGAACACGGCCCGCCAGTGGCGCGGAAGGTTCCGGAAGGTGCGCACGGGCCGGTGAGCGCCGCTGTCGTCCACGCGAATGGTATCGCGCAGGCCTTCTACCGTGACGAAGGTGGTCAGTTCCGCGCTGGGGCGACCTTCGTCCAGGGTGTTGCGCAGGTCGAACAGCGTGCCCTGGGGGGTGATGACCGCCTCGCCGAGGCGCAGGCCCCGCCGGGCGAGTTGCATCAGTTGCGTCCAGGCGGCCAGGTGCACGCGGTCGGCGTCGCCGCTGAAGCCGTCCCGCGTGGCGTTCAGGGCGTGTCCGGCCAGCATGCGGGCCAGGGCGGGGTGCGTGCCGACGGGCGGCGCCACAGTCACGCTTTTTCCCCCCGCCTGGCCGTCCTGAACGCCCAGACTCACGCTCAGCGCAGGGGCCGCCTCACTGAGGGCGTGGTCGCTGAAAAACGGCACCACCACGACCTGCTCGGCCTGAATAACGTCCAGCCACGGTGCGTGTGCCAGGTGATCTTCCAGGTACAGCACCTGCACTTCCGCGAACTGCCGGGCGTCCCGGATGACCTGCGCGTGGCGTTCCAGGTGCCCCCCCCGACGGGCAGACAGGTGACCCAGCAGCACCAGCGCCACATCCTGCGCGTTCGCTTCCGGCAGGGCTTCGCGGGCACAGGCCACCAGCAAGTCACTCAGGCCGGGAAAAGAGCCGTACGGCGGCAGGTAACGCACCGTCTTGCCGCCCAGCACGCGGGCAATCCCTTCGGGCGGTACCGGCCCCTGGTGGCCCAGCCCCAGCTCACGCGGAATCACGGTGTCGGTGAAGTACCCGTCTGACAGGAAAAACGGCACCACCGTCACATCCGTGCTGCCCGTGACGCGCAGGGCCTGACGCAGGGAGGGCTCCTCTTTCCAGAAGCATTCGATCACTTCACTGAAGCTGCCCAGTTGCCGGAGTTCCTCGGCGACACGGTACACGCTCCGGGCCGCCCGCGAATTGACGTGTGAACCGTGACCGACCAGCACCAGCGAACGCATCCCCAGCACTCTAGAGCATTTGATGAACGGCCCCGCCGGCCCCAGGCACATTCGGGCAGTCCGGCGCCCATACCCTGCGCTAAGGGCTTGTAAAGCGCTCCCTCACCCGCCGGCCGGCTCCCTTACCTAGCGTAAGAAGCGAAAGACCAGTCTCCAAGGAGGTACAGCTATGTTCTTTGACCAGCAAGACCGCCACCAGCAGATGGCCAACGCCTACGACCCGCGCGACACCAACCGCGACGGTACGGTCAGCCCGCAGGAAGCCGCCGCTTACATTCAGGATTACATGCGCAGCGCCTCCCCGGAGGAGCGCAACCAGATTCTGCGCGACTACATCGGTGGGATGAGCACCGACCAGCGCCAGCAGATGGGCGACGCCATCGTGCGCAGCCCCTCCAATCCGGTGCAGCAGGTCAACCACCAGAGTGACGACGATCTCATCGATGCGTACACCCGCACCGCCCAGGCCCCTGCCCAGCAGAGTGGCCCCAGCCCGCTGGAGCAGACCTTCAACTCCGGGGCGCTCAGCAACCCCCTGGTGAAAGCCGGTCTGGTGGGCCTCGCCGCCGCCATCGGCAGCCGCATGCTGCGCCGCTAGGCCACGCCAGAGAATAAAAGAACCGCTCCAGATGGGGCGGTTTTTTAGAGATGGGCGAAGAGATTTCGGGTGCTTTCTACACTCCTTCCCTTGTCCTTCTCTTCTGGTACGCCCCGGTCAGCAGTTCGGCAATGTACTCGCGGATAAAGGGCATATCGCTTCCCTCGGCGGCGCTGATTTCCTCGTCACGGTTGTAAGTGAGCCGCACGAATGTGGCGGTGTGGCTGGGGCTTTTTTCCTCGAATTCCAGGATCAGGTAACACGGCAGGGTGCTGTCGAGGGGATTGCCCACGCTGCCGCAGTTGATCAGGGGGCGGCCTTCCACGTCCAGCATCAACGCCTCGTGCATATCGGCGTACACCAGGGCGTCCACCTCCTGTTGCAACCCAAATTGCGGGTTGGGCTGAAAGGCGTCGAGCTGGTCGTTCAGCGACGAGTGCGGGTACAGGCGGTGAAAGAGGCCCTTGCTGCTGGCGTGAACGAAGCGCCACCAGGCCCCGCCGAACTGCTCCTCGATGCCGTAGGGCAAGCTGCCCAGGTACTCCAGTTGCGGGGGGGTCAGTTTGCTGCGCGGCCACAGGTCTTGCGGGCGGTGGGTGGCGCCGGCCACGCGGGCGTCCCAGTTGCCCTGGATGACGCGCTTGGCGTGCGCCTGCGTCCACTCCAGCACTTCGCGGGGCCGGGGGCCTTTGCCGACCAGGTCACCCAGCACCCAGATTTCGCTGAGGCCGCGCCTTTGCAGGTCAGCGTGAACGGCCTGGGTTGCCGCGAGGTTCGCGTGCAGGTCGGCCAGTATGGCGAGACGAATCATGAATTGAAGTCTAGTGCAGGCCAGTGAAGCGGGGAAAACAACTGGCTTGCTATTCCGCTTAGGAATCGGGTGGAGGCGCAGGAATTAGGATTTTCCTGTTTCCTGAGGGCCACTTCCTTGCGTAAAGTGCATCCATGACAATCGCGCTTGAAGTAACTCCGCTGGAGGAGGTGGCCGAGGCGACCCTGATCTTCAACGGAAAGGCGGGTGGCAGTGAGACCGCCAGTCCGGATCACCTGGTCGAGGCGCTGCACCAGATCGGCTACCGCCCGGTGTACCGCGCTACGGCCTCCGAGGAGGACTTGAACGAGGCCCTGGCGTCCGTGACCGGCACCGTGTTCGTGGCGGGCGGCGACGGCACCATCCGGGCGGCGGCCATGCACCTGGCGGGCCGCCCGGGCGTCACCCTGGGCGTCATCCCCATGGGCACGGCGAACAACATCGGGCGCATGCTGGGTGTGCAGGGAGAACCTCTCAGCGTCATCGCCAGCTACCAGGGCGCGCAGGTGCGACCCTTCGACATCGGCAAGGTGACGGCCCCGTGGGGCGTGGATTATTTTCTGGAGGCATGCGGGTGCGGCGCCTTCGCGGACGTGATGGCCGAGTACGACCCGGAAGGCGGCAAGAGCCCGGTGCGGGCCGTGCAGGCCGTGGCCGCCACGCTGACGACCTTCGATCCTGCCCCGCTCTCCCTGAAACTGGACGGTCAGGAGTTGCCGGACATCCCTTACGCGCTGCTGGAGGTCATGAACACCAAGGCCACCGGCCCGAGGTTGCGCCTGGCGACCAGTGCCGACCCGCACGATGGGCGGCTGGACGTCATTCGCATCGACCAGCAGGAACGCGACAGTGTGCTGGCCTACATGGCCGCCCTCGCACGCGACGAGTTCGAGGCGCTGCCCAGCGTACAGGCTGACCAGGTGCAGTGCATCGAAATTCCCTACCACGGCCAGGCATTCCACGTCGACGGCGAGGTCAGGCCAGGCGAGCAGGGCCAGGCGGGAACCGTGAAAATAGAGGTGTGGCCCGGTGCCTTAAGCGTCCTCGTGCCTCAAGTGGCCGCACCCGCGGAGGTTCGACCGTGAGCCAGCCCGAGAAACCCGAGAACCTCGAGACTACCGAGAAGCCCAGCCCCGCGAACCCCGCCCCAGTATCGCCCTCCCCGGTGTCCAGCAAACAGTCGCCGGCAGGCAAACCCCTCCCGCCGCCGGACCCGGCAGCCAAACGAACGCGCCCGGTGGCCGTGTCCGTCATCATGCAGGCGCATGACGCCCTGGGCAAACTCCTGAAGCTGCCGCCGCGCACGCTGGAAAAGGGCCTGCCGAACAACATTGTGTGGCGAGAGGGCGTGCAGGTCATGCGCATGGATTTGCACATGCACACCGAAGTCAGCCACGACTGCAAAACGGCCCTGCGCGATATTCCGGCGTGGATGCTGCGCACCAATACGCGCGTGGTGGCCGTCACCGACCACGACCAGCAGCGCGGCGGCCCCGAGTTACAGCAGATCATCCGCGACATGGGCCTCGACGACCGCCTGAGTGTCATTCCCGGTGAGGAAGTCACCACCTCCGAGGGCGAATTGATCGGCCTCTTTCTCAAAGAACGCATCGAGCCAAAACTTTCGCCGGAAGAGACGGTGAGGCAAATCAAGGCGCAGGGCGGCCTGGTGCTTCTTCAGCACGGGTTCGACCCGCTCAAACGCTACCGTTTACGCCCCGAGGCCACCGCCCGCATCGCCGATGACATCGACATCGTGGAAACGTTCAATTCGCGCCTGTCCCGGCACCACTGGAACCGTGTGGCCGCCGAGTGGGGATCTGCCCGCAACCTGCCTTTCAGTGCGGGCAGTGATGCCCATACCCTGCGCGACATCGGGGAGGCCTGGGTAGAAACGCCTTTCCGACTCATTCACACGCCCGAGCAGTTGATCACGGCCCTGCGCGAGGGCCAGGTCGCAGGGCGCTGGACACATCCCGTCGAGGCTTACGGCGTGAAACAGTGGCGTAACTTCAACAGCCAATTCCGCCGCGACAGCTAGAGAATTGGACAAAAGAACGGACTGCTTTTTGGCCGAGCAAAGCGAGTGAATTTAAGCAAGCAGGATAGACTGGCACAGCCATGAAGGGGAGAATGGATTGCTCTGTAGAACAGCACCCGCATCATTCGCAGACCTGCTCTAAGGGCGTATAACGGGGATATGACTTCTGCTGCGCTGCGCCGCGCCCGCCCGGAAGATGAGCGGGCGTTTTACGACATCTGCCTGCTGACCGGAGACAGCGGAGCGGATGCGTCCGCGTTATATAAGGATCCTCAATTGCTGGGGCACGTGTATGCCGTGCCCTACCTTCGTTTTTCCCCTGATTTCGCCTTTGTCCTGGAAGATGCCGAGGGCGTAGGCGGGTACGTCATTGCCGCGCCGGATTCGCAGGCATTCGAGGAGACGCTGGAACGCGAGTGGTGGCCCATTTTACGCCAGCAATACCCCGACCCTGCCAACATCCCCCACGAGCAACGCACGCCCGACCAGCGCATGATCAACCTGATTCATCACCCAAACCACACACACGATGACTTGCAAAGCGAATACCCCGCGCACCTTCACATTGACCTACTGCCCCGCATGCAGGGGGGTGGGAACGGCAAGCGGCTTATGCACACCCTGATGGACGCCCTGGAAGACGTGGGCTGTCCGGGTGTGCACTTGGGCGTTGGGGGCCGCAATGAGAACGCAGTCGGCTTTTACCGTCACCTGGGTTTTCAGCAATTGCAGGCCCATCCGTGGGGGTACACCTTCGGCATGTCCCTTCCACGCCGGCTTTAGGCCAGCGACCGGATATCCGGTCAATATCCAAGATTGCCTCCAGAAAATCAGGCCGAAACGCTCTGGGTTCTATTGTCTTTGGGGGATATCTGGTTCAGTGAGCAAGCCGGCCCCTGCATGAAGGAAGAGCAATGAAAATAGTGGCCCCGGTCAGTGCAGTGTCAGACGAAAAAGCTATACTTTATGACGCTGAAGACCTCTTCAGCCACCGCTCGGGGGTGACCCGGTTTCGACAGGGGAACTGAAGGCGATGTTGCGTGTCGAGGTGCCGTTGGCCTCGTAAACAAACGGCAAAGCCATTAACTGGCAACCAGAACTACGCTCTCGCTGCTTAAGTGAGATAGTGACCACGAAGCCCGGCCTTTGGCGTCGTGCAAACTACTAAAAAAGAAGGCTAGCCCAGGCGATGCTCCATAGCCGGCGGCGAAACTGAATGGAGCTACGGCCTGCAAGAACCTGCCCGCTGGTGAGTGCAGGCCCGACAATCAAACAGTGGGATACACACGTAGACGCACGCTGAACGGACTCTTGGACGGCGGTTCGACTCCGCCCACCTCCACCAAGCAAACCCCGCCACACAGCGGGGTTTTTCTTCTATAATGCACGGGCCTCAGCGGCAACAGCCGGGATGGCGGAATGGTAGACGCAACCGACTTAAAATCGGTCGCCGCAAGGCGTGTGGGTTCAAGTCCCATTCTCGGCACCACGCGAGCTCTCTCAGACCCCTGAGAGAGTTTTTGGTTATGTCCTCGCAACTGTAAGTTACAGCTGTTTCGGGCTGCAAGGATAAGACCGAATAACTCACCTGGCATGTAGTCTGAACAAGTTGTCATACTAAACAGAGGGAGCCCCACTTCATCTGAAGTGGGGCGTTCATTGGAGCGGGAGACGAGATTCGAACTCGCGACATCTACCTTGGCAAGGTAGTGCTCTACCAGCTGAGCTACTCCCGCAATAAAAAAACCCCCGCACT
>NZ_SMMH01000037.1 GCF_004634215.1 Deinococcus fonticola
GCAGCTTGATGATCTGGTCTTCGGTAAACTGACGGATTTTCATAGGGTGGGCCTCGCTTTCCAGCTTAGAACTGGTGGCGAGCCTTCGTCTCTAGTCAGATTCGTCCGATTTTCGGGGGGCACTCCAATCTCGAGCCGCTCCTGGTGCGGTAGTTCGCCAACGACTTTTTCAGAATGGTGTTTTCCAGGGCCAGTTGTCCACAATACCGCTCCAGTTCAGCAATACGCCGTTCTAACGCCTGGTCAGCCGTCTTCTCGTCGGTGAAAGCTGCTCCCCCACGAACTTCAAGTTCTTTGCGCCAGCGGTAAATGAGGCTCGGGGCCAACTGGTGTTCCCGGCACACCTGGGCGGTACTTTTCTGCTTACTCTCGATTTGTTCAAGGACTTCGAGCTTGAATTCGCGGCTGTGTAGTCGTCCGGGCATGGTCGGTCTCCCTCCATCTGTTGATCAGCCTACGGGCTGACCGGGGCGACATGCCTTGCTCCTCTGTCCGCGTTTTGGGGTTCACTCCAACCTGACCTCAACTCTTTATACAGACAATGCCGTGGTGGAGAGCTTTTTCGAGACCTTGAAGCGAGAACTGGTGGATGGCTGCGTGTATCGCAGCCATCAGGAGGCTAGGAAGGCCATTTTCGAGTACGTAGAGGTGTACTACAACCGGAAAAGGCGGCATTCGAGCCTGGGGTACTTGACGCCCCTAGAAGCTGAGTGCCAAGCTACCGCTGCTTAACTTCAACGACTCGAAACCGAGGCAACCCCAGCAAATACCTGCTCTACAAGGACATGAACCGCCACCCGCTGGGTCTTTGACCTGACAGAACCTCCGGCAGACCTCACCGATGGACGTGCCGGTCTCGACACGTAAGGCGAACGCGCTCTGCTCTTCGGTGGGTCGTGCTCCTCCCATGCTGAACCTCCTGGCAACGTGTTCCCTCAGTGTGCCAGATTCCTCCGATTCCTTTCCGTTTTCAGGGTTCAGGTCAAAATCTCATGATTCACTTGATTGCTGCGCTCGCGGAGCAGTTCTTGCACGCCCCACCGACTGAGAAGGAAACGATGGTAAAGCCACCGGGCGTAGCCCATCACGCTCAGCGAGAACGATGTTGGTGGGGCTTCCTGTCACTCACGGTTCATCACCCTATTGGGGGAAGTGGCCAGAAGCCCATGAATACATAGCTTCAGGCCATGCCTGACAATAGTGCAGTCCTCACGACATAGCCCGGATCAGGCTTTTGCGGGTTACTTCACTTCTTGGAATCGAATCGCGTCACCCAGTTTGGCCTGCAGATGGCCCTTGGTATCGCACCACAGCCGCACCTGCCCGTCTTGCAAGGGAAGCAGCCTGTCTGCCGCTTCCATCGAGAAGTGGGATTCGTCCTGCCAGCTGAGCACCAGGTACTTCCCACTAGTGTCGATCTGGCGGGTTCCGACCTTCAGCAGGTGATGCACGCGACCCTGCTTGCAGGTGAAGTCCCTGGGCCCGCTTCCGGCATCGAGCCGCAGGCCGCCCGGAATCGGCGAGGCGAGTACCACGACTCCCGAGACGCTCTCGGTCTGGGCCAGAGTGGGGGAAAGTGCGGTGCACAGCAGCAAAGTGGCCAGCAGGGAGCGTCGCATGCCCTCACGGTAGCAGAGGGGCAGACAGGCGAACAGCCCCGCAGTGCGGGGCCGGGATGAGCCTGCTCGGGGCGGCTTACTTGGACAGCAGGTAGGACTGGCCGGTCTTCACGTCGAGGACGTGCAGGCCCTTGTCGAAGGCCACGATGAACTGCGTGGTGCCGGGGATGCCAGCGACAATGTTGGCGTTCGAGTCACGCCCCACGCCCTTGAGGCTGCCGGACTTGGCCTCCACGGCGCTGCGGTTGCCCGTGCGCAGGTCGATCAGCACCGGCTCGAAAGAGGAGTTGCCGGGTTCGCTGCCGAGCGTCAGCAGCAGGTCGCCGGTGACGGCCATGCGCCGGCTATAGCCCAGAGCGTCAGCGCCCTCGCCCTTGCGGCGGGCGGGGTTGTTCTGCGAGAGGGCGCTGACCGTGCGGCGCGCGCCACCCGCGGTCTTGATGCCGAACAGCACGTTGCCGCCGGGGTTGGGGCCGGTGGCGGCCAGGAACTCGCCCCCCACCATCGCGCTGGTCATCACCAGCGGGCTGAGGGTGTTGATGGTCGGCCCAGAGCCCACGTCGCCGGTGCCGTCAGGCCAGTACTGGCTGACCCACTCGCACTTGCCGCCCGCCAGTGGATAGCGCATCAACCCGATGCCGGTGCCGCTGGGCTGGTTGGGCATGAACAGGTAGATGTACTGGCCGTCGGCCTCGAAGGTCTCGCTGGGCTTGAGACCCACGCGGTCGTCGCCGGCCGAGCGGCAGAAGTGCTCTCCGCCGACGCGGGAGGACTCGATGGTGCGGATCGAGGTCGCGCCGTCACGCGCAGAGTCGGGGAAGACCTTGCTGGCCCACACCAGCGCGCGGTCGCCGGTTCTGGGGTCGATGCTGAAGATCTCGCTGCGTGCCTGCAGACCCTTGTCGACCAGCGCCAGAATGCTGCCGCCGGGGCCAGGGCGCACCGCCTCCACGCGCCCCAGATCGTAAGCGGTGGCCTTGCGGCCGCTGCCGTCGACGTAGTCCTGACCCTTGCCGATCCACTCCTCACCGTCGTAGCCCGAGACCACGCGCCGGTTGCCGGTGGCGAGGTCGACGGCCATCACGACCCCCTGGTTGTCCTGCTGGTTGCCCAGCTCCACCGGCACATAGAGCGTGTTGCTGGCGGCATCTACGTAGCCCGAGCCGATCGTGGTGTAGCCCCCCAGGTAGAAGGGCAGGCCCTGGCCGACCTTGCCGATGTCGGCGTTGCGGCAGCGGGCGTCTTGCGACTTGCTACAGTCAACCGCCGGCAGCTTTAATGCCGAAGCGCTGACTGCAAGGGAGCTGATGAGAAAGGCGGAGGTGAGGGCCAGCAGGCTGCGTTTCTGCATGCCTGCTACCGTAGCAGTTCCGGTCATGTTGAGTGACCGCACTTCAGCGCCAGTCGGTGAGGCAAGCCGCTGACTGGCGGTAGGCCGCTCGTCGGGGTGGGCTTACCTCGATTTTGCATAGCGGAAGAACCGCCTCGACATCTAAGCGAGAATGAGGTGATAAGCATCCCGTTAGTTTCGTGCTCCCTCTGGAAAAACACCGTGGGGCGGTTCAGGTCAACAGAACCGACTGGACTTCCCGCGCGAACAGCAGCCAGTCCTCTGCTTCCCGTTTCTCATCAGATAGAAACAGCTTGGGTCTCTTGAAGAAGTTCTGACAGGGGAGACCCTTTCAACCACACCACAATCTCAACCCGCTCGACTCCGTATACTGCAGACCGCACCAAACACAATCAGGCTGTCGTTCTGCATGGATAACCGGCGGCCCGCCCACCCTCACCACTCCGGCGTGAACCATGCATTCCTTTCCCGACTCGAGAGGAGTGCATGAACGCCGGAACGCTGTGTTGACCAGGAAAACAGGGAGGAAACGATGGACACGCTGAAGGTGAACGTCAACGGACAGCCGCGGGAAGTGCTGGGCGCACAGCCGCACACCACCTTGCTGAACTGGCTGCGCGACCAGGGCCTCACGGGCGCCAAGGAAGGCTGCGCCGAGGGAGAATGTGGGGCCTGCGCGGTGCTGGTCGCCCGCCCGGACGGCGACCATGTGAGTGGGCCGGGGGGCACCCGCTGGGAAAGTGTAAACGCCTGCCTGGTGCTGCTGCCCGCCGTGCACGGGCAGAGCATCGTGACCGCCGAGGGCCTGGGCACGCCTGGCGCCCTGCACCCGGTGCAGCGCGAGCTGGCGCAGCGCGGCGGCAGCCAGTGCGGGTACTGCACGCCGGGGTTCGTGGTGAGCATGGCGGCGGAGTATTACCGGCCCGGGCGCAGGGAGGGCGAACACCACGCCCCCAACGGCTTCGACATTCACGCCCTGAGCGGGAATCTGTGCCGCTGCACCGGCTACCGCCCCATTCAGGACGCCGCGCACGCCCTGGGCACGCCAGCGGAGGGCGACCCCTTCGCCCGGCGACGCCAGGAGCCGGCCCCCCCCACCCGACCCCTGCACCTGCACACGCTGCAGGGTGAATTTCACCGCCCGGCCAGCCTGCCAGAAGCGCTGGAGTTGCTTGCGCGCCACCCGGACGCCAAAGTGCTGGCCGGCGGCACCGACTGGGGCGTGGAAGTCAACCTGCGCCACGCGCGCGCCGGGGTGACGGTCGCGGTGGACGCCCTGCCCGAGCTGCGTGAGCTGCACTGGACTCGGGAGTTCGTGGAAATCGGGGCGGGCCTCACCCTCTCGGAGATCGAGCGCCGCCTGGACGGCCGGGTGCCGCTGCTGGCGCAGTGGTTCCCGCAGTTCGCCAGCCGCCTGATCCGCAACTCGGCCACGCTGGGCGGCAACCTGGGCACCGCCTCGCCCATCGGGGACAGCCCCCCGGTGCTGCTGGCGCTGGACGCGTCGCTGGTGCTGGCTTCAGCCGAGGGCGACCGGGTGGTGCCGCTGGCCGACTATTTCACCGGCTACCGCCAGACCGTGCTGCGGCCCGGCGAACTGATCCGCGCCGTGCGGATTCCTCTGCCGCTTGCACCCGTCACCGCCTTCTACAAGGTCGCCAAGCGCCGCTTCGACGACATCTCCAGCGTGGCAGCGGGGATCGCCCTGGAACTGGAGGCGGGCGTGGTGAAACAGGTTCGCATCGGGCTGGGCGGGGTGGCCGCCACCCCGATCCGCGCCCTGGAGACCGAGGTGGCGCTGCGAGGCCAGCCCTGGACGCAGGACACGGTGCGGCGGGCCGCCCGCGTGATGGGCGGCGAGGGCACCCCGCTGGGCGATCACCGCGCCAGCGCAGCCTACCGCACGGCTATGCTGGAGCAGCTGCTGCTGAAGTTCTATGCCGAGCATCCGGCGGCCGGCGCCAGAGAGGAGGTGGCGGGATGACCAGCCTGCATGAACGCCCTCCGGTCGGCGCGGTCGGCGCGGCCACCGTGCACGAGAGTGCGCCGGGACACGTTACCGGCTCCGCGCTGTACACCGACGACCTGGGAGTGCGCCTCCAGGGCCTGCTGCACGCCTGGCCAGTGAATTCGCCGCACGCCCACGCGCGCGTCACGCGGCTTGACCCCTCCCCGGCGCTGGAGGTACCGGGCGTGGTACGGGTGCTGACCGCCGCCGACGTGCCCGGCGTGAACGACGCGGGCGTGAAGGGCGACGAGCCGCTTTTTCCCACTGAAGTCATGTACCACGGCCACGCGGTGTGCTGGGTGCTGGCCGAGAGCGTGGAGGCGGCGCGGCTGGGGGCGGGCGCCGTGGAGACCGAATACGAACCGCTGCCCTCACTGGTGACCATCCAGGAGGCGATCGCTGCCGGATCGTTCCAGGGTGCGCAGTCCACCCTGCGGCGCGGGGACGTGACTCTGGGCTTCGCGCAGGCGGCACACATCTTCGAGGGGGAATTCGACATCGGCGGCCAGGAGCACTTCTACCTGGAGACGAACGCCGCGCTGGCCCACGTGGACGAGTCCGGGCAGGTGTTCATCCAGTCGAGCACCCAGCACCCCAGCGAGACGCAGGAAATCGCGGCGCACGTGCTGGGCCTCGGCTCCAGCGAGGTCACGGTGCAGTGCCTGCGCATGGGTGGGGGGTTTGGCGGCAAGGAGATGCAGCCGCACGGCTACGCGGCCATCGCTGCGCTGGGGGCCACGCTGACGGGCCGCCCGGTGAGGCTGCGCCTGAACCGCACCCAGGACATCACCATGACCGGCAAGCGCCACCCCTTTCACGCGACCTGGAAAGTCGGCTTTGATACAGAAGGCCAGTTGCTGGCGCTCCAAGCAACCCTCACCAGCGACGGCGGCTGGAGCCTCGACCTCTCCGAACCCGTGATGGCGCGGGCGCTGTGCCACATCGACAACGCCTACTTCATTCCGCACATCGAGGTGCACGGGCGCATCGCCCGGACAAACAAGACCTCGCAGACGGCTTTCCGGGGTTTCGGCGGGCCGCAGGGCATGCTGGTCATCGAGGACATCCTGGGCCGCTGTGCCCCCAGACTCGGCCTGGACGCGCACGAGCTACGGCGGCGCAACTTCTACCGGCCGGACGACGCCACCCCCTACGGCCAGCCGGTGCGCCACGCCGAGCGCCTGAGCGACCTGTGGGCGCAGCTGCTCGCGCGCAGCGACTTCAGCGCCCGCCAGCAGGAAGTCCGCGCTTTCAACGCGCAGCACGAGCACGTCAAACGCGGCCTGAGCATCACCCCGGTCAAGTTCGGGATTTCCTTCAACTTCACCGCCTACAACCAGGCCGGGGCGCTGGTGCACGTCTACAAGGACGGCTCGGTGCTGATCAACCACGGCGGCACCGAGATGGGCCAGGGCCTGCACACCAAGATGATCCAGGTGGCGGCCACGACCCTGGGTGTGCCGCCCGCGCGGGTGCGCCTGGCCCCCACCCGCACCGACAAGGTGCCCAATACCTCGGCCACGGCGGCCAGCAGCGGCGCCGACCTCAACGGCGGGGCGGTCAAGGACGCCTGCGAGCAGATCAAGGCCCGGCTCGCGGCGGTGGCGGCGGGCGCCCTGAGCGCGGCGGGCAAGGCGCACGTGTCCAGCCTGGGCGTGCACCCGAACGATGTGCGCTTCGAGAACGGCCAGGTGTACCCCCTGGGCCGGCCCGACCTCAGCATGACCTTCGAGCAGGTCGTGCACGACGCCTATTACCTGCGCACGCAGCTGTGGGCAGCGGGCTTTTACCGCACGCCGGGCCTGCACTGGAATCGCGAGGCCATGCAGGGCCACCCCTTCAAGTACTTCGCTTACGGCGCGTCGGTGTCCGAGGTCGAGGTGGACGGCTTCACCGGGGCCTCGCGCTTGAAACGCGTGGACATCCTGCACGACGTAGGCGACAGCCTCTCACCGCTGATCGACCTGGGGCAGGTGGAGGGCGGCTTCGTGCAGGGCGCGGGCTGGCTGACCCTGGAGGAACTGCGCTGGGACGAGTCCGGCGGCCCGAACCGGGGCCGGCTGCTGACCCAGGCGGCCAGCACCTACAAACTCCCCAGTTTCTCGGAGATGCCCGAAATCTTCAACGTGGCCCTGCTGGAACGCGCCACCGAGACCGGTGTGGTCTACGGCAGCAAGGCGGTGGGCGAGCCGCCCCTGATGCTGGCGATTTCCGTGCGCGAGGCGCTACGCGAAGCCTGCGCGGCTTTCGGCCCGGCTGCCCGCGAGCAGACACTCTCCAGCCCCGCCACGCCCGAAGCGGTGTACTGGGCGCTGAACCGGGCCAGAAAGGGCGCTCAGGAAAAGGACGCACAGGAACCCGCCCCGGCGGACGACTGACCATGCACTGGCTCACGGCCCTCAACCACCTCAGGGACATCGGCGAACCTGCCGTGCTGGTCACGCTGGTCAGCGTGCGCGGCCACGCCCCACGTGAAGCCGGGGCGAAGATGGTCGTCTCGGCCGGGGCGTGCTGGGACACGGTGGGCGGCGGCAACCTGGAAGCCACCGCCACGCAGCGTGCCCGCGCCCTGCTGAAGGTGCAGGCCAGCGCCCCCGAACTGCTCACGCTGCGCCTCACCAGCCAGGCCCCGGCCGAGCACGGGCGGCAGTGCTGCGGCGGAGAGGTCACCCTGCTGCTGGAACCGGTGCTGGGCGCGCGGCCCCATATCGCCGTCTTCGGTTTCGGGCACGTGGGGCTGGAACTGGCCCGCATTCTCTCGCGGCTGCCGCTGCACCTGCACCTGATCGACTCGCGTGAGGCGCAGTTTTCGCCTGAACGCCTGGCCGGCCTGCAAGAGGCAGAAGCCCAGCTGCACCTTCACCCTTCCCCGATTCCCGAGATGACGCTGGCCGAATTGCCCGCCGGCACGAATATCGTCATCATGACCCACGACCACGCCGAGGACGCCGCGCTGTGCGACGCCGCGCTGCGCCGGCCCGACCTGGGCTTCGTCGGGCTGATCGGCTCGGGCGCGAAGTGGAGCCACTTCCGTGAGCAACTGAACCGCGAGGGTCACACCGACGCCGCCCTGGCGCGCATCACCACGCCCATCGGTGTGCCGGGCATCAGCGGCAAAGCGCCCGCCGTCATCGCCATCAGCGTGGCCGCGCAACTGCTTCAGGTCATCTCGGCTCAGACCACACCCACCTCCCCCTCCCAGAAAGCGACCCGATCATGACCCAGACTCAAACGACCCAGCCCCAAACGAATCAGCCCCATACCAACCAGAATCTCTACCGCGCCACGTTCATGCACACGCCCGCCAGCCCATTCGAGACGCCGGACGCCTTACAGGTTCAGGAGGACGGCGGCCTGCTGGTGGCGGGCGGCGTGATTCAGGCCAGCGGCCCCTTTGGCGAGCTGCGGGCCGGGCATCCAGGCGCGGAAGTGAGCGACCTGCGCGGCGGGCTGCTGCTGCCGGGATTTATCGACACGCACGTGCATTACCCGCAGGGCCGGGTGATCGGCGGGCTGGGAATGCCGCTGCTGGAGTGGCTCGACAGGAACGCCCTGCCGGAAGAGGCGCGTCTGGCCGACCCTGACTATGCCCGCGCGGTGGCGCAGGAATTCACCCGCTCGCTGCTACAAAACGGCACCACCACCGCGCTGGTGTTCGGCAGCCATTTCGCGGGAGCGGTGGATACGCTTTTTGCCGAAGCCGAGCGCAGCGGCCTGCGGGCGGTGGCCGGGCTGGTCGTGAGTGACCGCCTGCTGCGCCCCGAACTGCACACCACCCCCCAGCGGGCCTATGAAGAAAGCCGGGCCCTGATCGAGCGGTGGCACGGCGTGGGGCGGCAGCTCTACGCCGTGACCCCGCGTTTTTCGCTCTCGGCCTCGGAGGGAATGCTGGAGGCCTGCGCCGCGCTGATGCGCGAATTCCAGGGCCTGCGCTTCACCAGCCACATCAACGAGAACCTGGCCGAAATCGGGGTGGTGCAGGGCCTCTTTCCGCAGGCCCGCGATTACCTCGACACCTACGAGCGCGCCGGGCTGGTCACGCGCCGCAGCGTCCTGGCGCACAACATTCACCCGAATGACCGCGAACTGGGTGCCATGGCCGCGCATGGGTGCAGCGCCGCGCATTGCCCGTGCAGCAACTCGGCGCTGGGCAGCGGGTTTTTTCCCCTGAAACGCCACCTTCAGGCGGGCGTGCACGTCTCGCTGGGCACCGACGTGGGCGGCGGCACCGGCTTCTCGATGCTGAAAGAGGGGCTCCAGGCGTACTTCATGCAGCAGCTTCAGGGCGAGCGGGGCGTGCCGCTGACCCCCGCGCACCTGCTGTACCTCGCCACCCGAGCCGGGGCACAGGCGCTGGATCTGGCACACCTGACCGGGGATTTCAGCGTGGGCAGGGTGTTCGACGCCGTGTTGATCGACCCCGCCCCGCAGACGGCCCTGCGCGCGGTGTACGCCGCCGCCGAGAGTCCGCTCAGGCTGCTGGCCGCCACTTTCGCCAGCGGCACGCCCGGCGACGTCGCCCGCGTGTGGGCCGGCGGTGACAACGCGTACCAGGCCCGCAGAGACCTGGCAGCCATCCACCCTTAGAGCATTTGCCAAAAGAATGACATTCTTTTGGCCGAGCGGAGCGAGTGAATTTAGATGAGCAGGACGAAGAATGGAGTTCTGCGGAGTGGTGTTCTCTACAGAAGGGAATTCGGAGAACTGCTCTAAACTGAACTGTCCCCTCATGGCCTGCTCATCCGGGCCGCCCGGCGCGGCGTTGCCTGTCTTAGCCCTCTTTTCTGCCGCGCAGCGGCGTTTCCCAGGAGATCCCCATGACCCAGACCGCCCCTCCCCCCACCTCTGGACTCGACCGGTACTTCGGGATCACCCAGAGCGGCTCGACGGTTTCGCGCGAACTGCGGGCCGGGCTGACCACCTTCCTGACCATGAGTTACATCCTGTTCGTGAACCCGCAGGTGCTCGGGAACGCCATTCACGTGCCCAACGCCTTCGTGCAGCTGCTGATGACCACCGCGATTGCGGCCGCGTTCGGCAGTTTCATGATGGGCCTGGTGGCGAAGTACCCCTTCGCGCAGGCCCCGGGCATGGGCCTCAACGCCTTCTTCGCCTTCACGGTGGTGCTGACCATGAAGGTGCCGTGGGAAACGGCGCTCGGCGCGGTGTTCATCAGCGGCGTGCTGTTCGTGCTGCTCAGCGTCATAGGGGTGCGGCAGGCCATCGTGCAGTCGATTCCCTCGGCCCTGAAATTTGCCATCACCGGCGGCATCGGGGCGTTTCTGGCGTTCCTGGGCCTCAAGAACTCGGGGCTGGTGGTCAGCAACCCCGCCACCTTCGTGGGTCTGGGTTCGCTGCTTTCCCCGCCGGTCTGGCTGGCGCTGGTCGGCCTGGTCGTGACCACCGGCCTGATGGCCCGCCGCGTCACCGGGGCGATCCTGTGGGGCATTCTGGTGACCACGCTGCTGGGCATCCTGCTGCACCTGCCGGTCTACCCGGGCGGTGCCAGCGGAGCCCTGCAGGCATTTTCCGGCTTTAGCGGCAACCTGCTGGGCATCTTCGGCACGCCGGTGTGGCCCGGCGACCTGGTCGGCAAGATGGATCTGGCGGGCGCCCTGGGGCTGGGCCTCCTGCACGTGGTGTTCACCTTCTTCTTCGTGGATTTCTTCGACGCGACCGGCACCCTGACCGGCCTCTCGCAGAAGGCCGGCTTTCTCGACGCGCAGGGCAACATGCCGCGCCCGCGCCGCCTGTTTGCCATGGACGGCCTGGCCGCCATGTTCGGGGCTTTCATGGGCACCAGCACCACCACCGCTTACGTCGAGTCGGCCAGCGGCATCGGTGAGGGGGGCCGCACCGGCCTGACCGCCGTGACGGTGGGGGTACTGTTCCTGCTGAGCATGTTCCTGTGGCCCCTCGCCTCGGCCATTCCCGCCGCCGCCACCGCGCCCGCCCTGATCCTGGTGGGCGCCCTGATGATGGAAGGCGTCAAAGAAGTCGACTGGAGCGACATAGGCGAGAGCCTGCCGGCCTTCCTGACTATCCTGTTGATGCCGCTGACCTTCAGCATCGCCAACGGCGTGAGCTTCGGCATCATCAGCTACTGCGCCATCAAGCTGCTAAGCGGCCAGGCCCGCAAGGTCAGTCCTATTCTGTACGTGATCGCGGCCCTGCTGCTGGCCCGCTACCTGTTCCTGGTCAACGAGTAAAGCAAGTAGGCTCAGGCCCGCAGCGCCCTCGGTGGCCTGCGGGCCTTTGCAGCGCCCGCTCGCCCGCACCGTTAAAGACAGCGCCGGCCGGCACTCATCGAAGTAATTGCAAACGGCAATAACCTGAGGCTGGTGCTCCGAGGCACTCCCCATGACCGATATTGACCCAGCTCATCCGCCAGCACAGTCACCTACACAGCTACTCCGGCTGCCCCTCTCCATTCAGTTGCTGGAGGCGCTGTGGCTGCTGTGGCAGTCGCTGGCTTCAGAAGGCGAAGCGGCGCTGCAACACGACCTGAAGCTTGACCTGCGCAGTTTCATCGTTCTGAGTCACCTTCAGGAGCATGCCTACCAGCCCGCCGAACTGGCCGGACAACTCATGCTGAAACGCTACGAAATGAGCCGGTTGCTCGGCAGTCTGGAACAAAAAGGCCTGATCATGCGAACCGCGAGCACGCCGGGAGACAGGCGCCGGGTTACCGTGACCCTGACCCCCAGCGGTCGCCAGGCCTGGCAGACGGGCCTTCAGACCGCCGAGCAGGTCACGCGGCAGTACCTGGCTCACCTCACGCCGTCGGAAGTTCAGGCCCTGATCGGGTCGCTGCACGCCATCACCCCCCCCACAGGAGAATGCTCATGACCAGTTCAGCCCCGAAAGTGCCGGGCACGCCCGGTTGCCCCTTTCACGCCGGCGCGGCGCCCACCGCTTCCCTCACCCGCCGCCCCGCCGCCGATGACGCGCTTGAGCCCGTGCCGACCTTCAATGGCGTCCGCGACATCCTGAAAGACCCTGAACTGAAACAGGCCGGTTTTCTGGCGGGGCTGGTTCAGCAGAGCGCCGGGCAGCAGGGGCACGCCCCGGTGCTGTACCTCCAGGGCGACGAGCACACCGAGATGCGCCGCGCCACTGCCAAATACTTCACGCCCACCGCCGTGAACGCTTACCAGCCCATGATCGCTCGCCTGGCCGACGACCTGATCGGTGAACTCGTCCGCAAGGGGGAAGTCAACCTCGACGACCTGAGCCTGAAACTGGCCGTCACGGTCGCCGCCCAGGTGATCGGGTTAAACGCGAGCCGGCTGCCGGGCATGGAAAAACGCATCGAGGCGTTCGTGACGGGAGATGTCGACGGTGCCCCTGGCGCGGCCATGAAATCCTCGCCTCTGCGCCAGGCGCGCATGGGCACGAACGTGGCGCTGTTCTTCACGCTGGATGTCAAACCGGCCATCGAGGCGCGGCGCAAATCAGCGCAGGACGACCTGATCAGCTACCTGCTGGAACGCGAGTACAGTGACCAGGACATCCTCACGGAATGCATCACCTACGCCACGGCGGGCATGATCACCACCCGCGAATTCATCACGCTGGCCGCCTACCAGATGCTGCGGCACCCCGAGCTGCGCGCCGAGTACCTGCACAGCACCGAGAAGGAGCGCCACGCCATCCTGCATGAGATCCTGCGCCTCGACCCGGTGGTCGGCACGCTGTACCGCCGCGCCGAACAGGACGTGGAAGTGGCGGGCCAGCATTACCCCAGCGGCACCACTTTCGCCCTGAACGTCCAGACCGCCAACGCCGACCCCGGCATCGTGGGCGAGGACGCCGAGCAGCTGTGCCCCCACCGCCCCCTGCCGCGGGGTGTGCAGGCCCAGGGGCTGTCTTTCGGCGACGGCCCACACCGCTGCCCCGGCGCTTTTCTGGCCATCAAGGAAAGCGACGTGTTCCTGCGGCGACTGCTGATCTGGCGCGACCTGGAGATCTTGCGCCACCCCGACATCGGGTACAACGAACTGGTGAAGGGCTACGAACTGCGCCGCTTGCGTGTGCGTCTGGGGCAGGCAGGAGCGGGTCGAGCCTGACGCTGCGCGGGTTTCACACTTCCGGGCGGAACCATGACCAGCCGGTTCCGCTGTAGGGCCCTGCTGGAACGCCCGCGCGGACGAGCCCGGCGCTGAACACCCGCAATGATCCCACAGCCCGCTTTCTAAGCTGCGGGCATGTGCCGAACAATGAGAAGACGCAGGCCGCCAGGGGCAGGAGAAAGTGGCTCTGCACTGGATCTACCGGATAGGCCTACCGGACGCCGGAGCGGCAGATCTGACCGCTCCGGCGTTCTTGTCCCGGCGAGGGAGAAGCTTGCCGTCTGTTCCCTCCCCTTGCCGTCGGGTTGCCCGGTGATTTCATTACCCGGACTCCCCTGTGAGTGCTCAAGGCGCTGCTGCCCGTGCGCGATCCTGCCCCCCCTGCATATTTCGCCATCTGGGCTGAGGAATTGATGGGCGATACGCCACCTCAAATCGTCTGCCACGGATTTCATAGGCCAGCTTATGGTTCATCTGGCTGACAGTCGCTCACTCACCCACTGAGCGAAGGTTTGCAGTCCTCCAGGTTCCCAGTTCACCGTCCCCGTTCCCCGGTAGGCTGCCAGCGCCTGCTGCACCATGGGAACGATGTCCTCCGGCACTTCGCCCAAGGCCCACTCCCCGCCCTCCCTTTTTGAAAGAACCTGTCCATTGCTCAGATAGGCCAGGGTACGGCAGGCATTGAGGATGGCGTACTCGGGCATATCAGTGATCCTGGCCAGGGCCTCACGAACATCCGACACGACCGAAGCCAGATGATCACCGGGTGGAATCGGCGGCAACACCTCTTGCGCGGCTGGCCCCCAGAGGGCGATCCCTCTTGCCCTGGTCACGGTGACATGACCTGCCAGATCATGATCGGTGGCTCCAGCAGGCCAGAGTGTCCAGACGCCTGTCTTCAGAACCTCCGTCACGGCTGTGCGCCAGTCTTCACTGTAATGAAACTCGAAGGGGGCTGGATGCGTCCAGGGAGTGAGGGACTCGGCATTCAGGACGCTCAATTCCAATGGATAAGGCTGTTGAGACAGCCGCAACAGCAGGCGACCAAGCGCCGCTTTGGAGGCCGTGGAGAGGGACGAGCCGACGATGACGAGCACGTCCAGATCGCTGCGGGCGGGGTTGAAACTGCCCAGGGCCAGCGAACCGTGCAGATAAATCCCGATCAACTGCTGACCGAGCAGATGGCGCAGCTCGGAAACCAGGAGACCGAGCTGCTGGCCTGCTGAATTGGGAAAGGGAAGATGCCTGGCTGGTAACATCGCCGCTTCAGTATGGCGGTGCATGACCCCATAAAGCTGAGCGGCAAAGCGTCCCGGTCACCCTTCCGGTCATAGAGCTCCGTGCAGTTCAGGGTGAGGTTCCGCGGCGGGTTTCATCGCGGAACTTTCCTCCGACATCTCACGCCTCAGTCGTTTCAGTCGAAGTGCAGGTCGGTGGCGCTCGACACGAGCTGATAACGGTAAAGCTGCGCTCCTTGTGCGTCGCGTTCACTTTGAATGAGGTGCCAGTGGCCGGGCAGGACGCCGCTGTACTCGCGCGGGTCGAGGGGCGCGGGCGTGCTCGCGGTACAGCGCAGCGTGATGGCCTGGCTGCTGCGGGCGGCGACCTCGCAGATGTTCCCGACGCCCACCGACAGAGGCAGGCTGGTCGCCAGGGCGGAACCGAGAAGCAGCGTGCTCAGGAGTGGCAGGAGGCGCATACCGGCAGCCTAAGCGCCGGCCCCTTTCACGACTCTGACCCTCCGGGGTGGGCCGGCCTTCATTATTTTTGACACGTGGTTGGTCAGCCGAACAGGGCCCTGGGAGCGGCGGCGCCTGGGCCCCGAACACCATCAGCGGCCACGGCTCAGACTTTTTTGAAGATTTCTTTACCTTGGCGGCTTATGCCGCGCCTGCACGCAGAATTTTCATTAACGCCGCGCTAATGGTACGGCGCTTACTGTTTTCTTACAGCCAAGGAGATGAAGGCGGGAGGAACCTTCCCACCCGACCATCTGCTCCGGTTCGCTGCAAGGAGCCCAGCCATGAAAAAAACCCTTTCCCTGTTCGCCACCGTCCTCCTCACCTCCGGACTGGCCCACGCCGAGAGTGGCTCGGGCACCGGCACCATCACCGTGCCGCTGAACGTCAGCGTCGGCAACGTCTGCACCTGGTGGGGTCAGGAAGGAGGCGACATCGCCGGCATGAACTTCACCCAGACCGACCGCGGCGACGGGTCTACCGCCATTTTCGGCGGCACCTACTACGCCACCAAGGACCTGGTGGGGGCCGCGCAACTGAAGATCAAGTGCACCAAGGACACGGTCGTCACGCGCAGCTTCCCGCAGACCGTGAAACTGATGCGGGCGGGCAGCAACGATTATCTCCAGGTGGATGTCGGCGAGACATTTTCCCTGAATCCTTCCCAGGGCGGAGACGCCGGGCACACTGTGGCCGACCAGCACATCAGCGACATGACCTTCACCATCAGAGCCGGGCAGTGGGGCGTCAGCAAGGGCAGCTACAGCGGCAACTTCGTCATGACTTACGACTACCAGTAAGCGGCGGTACCTTCAAGGGATGGGGCGGTGGTCAGGTTGGGCGACCTCACAGTCGACAAGGGGGCCTGGCCACCGCCCTTTTTTATAGACCTTATAACAGCAGAACACCTTTTTTCATTCCTTTCCTTCAGGAGGACCCAGCATGTCCGGCACGACCCCTTACCGAAGATGGTGCGCAGCGTTGCTGCTTTGCCTGCCCGCGCTGGGGTGCGCCCGCGCCTGCGAGGTACAAAGCGGCCTGAACCTGCGCTACCAGGCGACCCAGGCCAGCAGCGGCACGCTGTGGGTGCAGGTGCGCTGCCTGCCCGGCGAGGCCCCCTACCGCCTGACGGTGCTTTCGGCCCTGTTTCAGGGGCGGGACTGGCCGCTGACGCTGCAAGGATCGCAGGGCACGCTGAAGGTGCTGGTGCGCGGCGCAGCCCCCGTGCTGGGCGACGCGATCCGTCCCGGCGCGGCGCAGCGCGGCAACCAGCAGTTTTCCTTCGAGGTGCAGGCCGCGCCCGACCAGTGGGTGCCGGCGGGAACATACTCGGCCCTGACCACCCTTTCCCTCAAGACCATCAGTCCCGTGGAGCAGCCATGAACTCCCTCCTGAACCGACCCCTGAAACGCCTGCCCCTCCTGAACCTGCTGGCCGCCCTGCTTCCCCTGAGCCTCGGCCCGGCGCTGGCGCAGCAGAGTTTCAGCCTGACTCCGGTAATCCTGAACGTCGACCCGGCCAAGACCCTGAACGCCTCGCTGACCTTTACCAACACCAGCACTCAGGTGATGACCGTAAACGCCAGCGTGCTGGAGTGGGCCTGGAAGGACAACCAGGAGGTCAACACGCCCACGCGCGACCTGCTGCTCAACCCCCCCAGTTTTACCCTGAAGCCGGGCGAAAGCCAGGTGATCCGGGTGGGCCTGCGCCGCAAACCCACGCCCAACGAACTGACCTACCGCCTGATCCTGGCGCAGCAGCCCCCGGGCGTGAAACCCGCGCAGGAGAGTAGTGAGGGCGGGCTCGGCGACCCGACCAAACCGGATTCGGCCCCGGCACTGGACATTCAGATCACCCAGCTGTTTCAGGCGCGGGTGGCGGTGTACATTGCCCCCAGCAACACCGCCCCGAAGCTGACCTTCACGGCCCTGGGCAGCGGAGCCGGCCTGACCCTGAGCGTCAGCAACAGCGGCACGCGCCACCAGACGCTGTACGACCTGACCGCCCGGCGCGGCGGGGTGACGCTGCCGCTGCCGGTCAACGCCGTGCTGCAGGGCGCGGCGGTGCAGTACCCGCTGGCCGAACTGGCGGGCCTCAGCGGGCCGCTCAGCCTGAGCTACCGCACCCAGGACGGGGTGACCGTCAATGAAACGCTGCCCCTGCCCTGAGCACCGCCGCACCGGGCCACGCGCCCGCGCTGCATGTGCGGGCTGGCTGCTGGCCGCCCTGCTGCTGGGAAGCTCTCTGGCCCAGACCAGCCCACCCGCCGCGCCCTCGTCGCAGAACGCCGCCCAGGACGACCCGCTGTGCGCGGGAACGCCGGAATTGCTGGACGTGACCGTCAGTGGGCTGTACCGGGGGGTGCGCGAGGTGCGCCGCAGCGCGGCGGGTACGCTGCTGGAAGGGTCAGCCCTGAGCCAGTCCGAGGACGGCTACCTGGCCCGCACGGTCACCTGCGACGGCGCGGCCCTGGCCCTGCTGCGCCCTGAGCTTCAGGTGCAGTACGACGCGCAGGCCCTCTCGCTGGTGATCCGCCCGCAGCCGCTGCTGCTGACCAGCCATACCCTGGATCTGGCCGAAGTGGCGCAGGCCAGCGGGGTCAGCGCCAGCCCGGTCTACGGCCTGGCCTACGCCGTCACTGCCGACCACACCTTCCCCGAGCGCCCTTCACCTGGCCAGACTGCCGCAGGCTGGCGCAGCAGCGACCAGGTGGCGCTGGACGCCTACGCCGCGCAGGGGCGCTTCAGCGGGTACGCCGGGGCACTGGCCCGCTGGGACGGCGAGCGCCTGGGGGTGCAGCCGCGCGCGGCCGTCAACGCCGAGGTGGGCCCAGGCTGGCAGGTGTCGGCCAGCTACCACGCCGACCCCTTCTCGGTGGCCGGCACCCTGGGCGACCGCGACTTCTGGGGCGTGGGGCTGCGCGGCAGCAATACCGGGGCGCAACTCGACCGTTTGCCCATCACCCTGCCGCTGGACGCCGAGGTCAGTGTGCTGATCGACGGGGTGACCATCACCACCGTGCAGGCCCAGGCGGGCGAGCTGCTGCTACGCAGCCTGCCGGTGCTGGCGGGCGGCTCGCAGGTCAGCGTGGTCGTGACCGACGCCACCGGGCGGCGCGTGCTGGATCGGCTGACGTCCGGCAGTCTGGTGGCCCTGCCGCCACGCGGCTACACCCTGGAAGCCCAGGCGGGGATGGAGGACGGCAAGCCCTACGGCGCGGCCGCCGCCACTTACGGCCTGAGCGAACACTGGCAACTGCTGGCCGACGGCAGATGGCAAAACGGGCAGGGCAGCGGCAGCGTACAGGCCGCCTACGTGAATCAGGCGCGGCAGTTCAGCGTGGGCACCAGTTACGACCCGGAGCACGGCGTCAGCGTGCAGGGCACTTACGGCCAACTGCTGGGCCGCGTGGCGCTGGGCCTGAACGCCAGCGTTCCGCTGGGCCACCCGGATCTGCTGAGCGTGGGCGTCAACGCCAGCGTGGCCCTGGCGCGCGGCAGCCTGTATACCCAGGCGGTTTATCAGCCCGCCAGCGACCTCGGCCCCTGGGCGCTGGGCGCGGGCGGCTACTACCGCGTGAACGACGACCTGATTCTGGGGGGGTTCGTGCAGGCGCAGCCGGGCCGCCAGACGGCCGGAGTGAACCTGCGCTGGCAACTGAAACCCAACGTGGCCGTCAGCACCCAGGCGACCGCCAACCTGGGCCGCGCTGGCGCGCGCCGCCTCTCCGACTCTGCCCCGACCACTGTGCCGACTACGACCACTGCGCCCCCCGTCACCGGGCGCGTGGGCCTCACGTACGCGCCCAGCCCGGGACGATTGTTCAGCGTCTCGGCGGCCCTGCCCGACTGGCAGCAGTCGCAGCTCACCTACGAGGAGCAGCGCAGCGTCAGTGCCCAGGTGCAGCTCACGCCGCAGGGCCTGCACGCGGGCGTGGCGGGCGTGGTCAGCCTGGTGGGCGGCCAGGTGTTCACGGGTCGCGAGGTCAGCGCCCGCACCCTGCTGGTGCGTACCGGCGTGCCGGACGTTCCTCTGATCGTGGGCGGCCAGCCCGCCGTGACCGACCGCCGGGGCAACGCCCTGGTCGCGCTGGACGCTGCGGCCCGACAGGTCAGCGTGAACCTGTACGCCGACGCCCTGCCGGTAAATGTCACCGTGAAAAGCGACAGCGCCCGCCTGAACGTGCGCGGCAATGGCCTGATCACCCTCGACTGGCGGAGCAACTTCGAGGTGAGCCGCTGGGTGCAGCTGTTCTGGAAACCCGGCGAGGTGGCCGCCAACGCCGACCTCCACCTGGGCGCCCAGTCGCTCCCCGCCGACCCGGACGGCAACGTGCTGCTGCCGCAGAACATCTCTACTCTGTCCGGCACCCTGCAAACCCAGGACGGCACGCGCCAGTGCGCCATGACCCTGACCAGCGCTGGCCGCGCCACCTGCCTGGGGCAACCGTGACCGCCCCCGCCCGGCACCACGTCCCCTGGACGCACCACCGCCGCCCGGTCGTGCTGGCGCTGCACGAGCAGGATGGCCTGCTGTGCGCCGAGCAGGGCGGCCGCCTGACCCCGGTGTACCACTTCGCGCCGCTGCACCTGGCCCACCAGTGCGGGCAATGCGTGCCCTTCGCTGCGCAGTGGCCCGAGCACCTGAAACCCTTCGTGTACCGCTACGATCCGCTGCCCGCCCAGGAAGGGCTGATTTTCCCCGCGCACCTCGCCGGGCGTTTCGGCACGCAGTCACGTCAGGGCAGCGGCCTGCGCCCCTGGGATCAACTGCTGTACCAGGGCTGGCCTCTGTATCTGCCGGCCTCCGACCTGCCGGCGCCGCCCGGTCATGGTTTGGGTCTCTTTGAACCTGTTTCTACCGATCTGCCCGCCCTTGCCCAGAGGCGCGGCCACCCGACCTGCGGCCCCTGAGGCCCTGTGCGGAAGTTCCCGCACAGCCTTACCCTTCCCGTGCCTTACGCTGAAAGTCCCTCACACAGGAGAACCCATGATGGAAGACTGCCCGCCCGACCAGATGCCCAGCCTGCTTGCCGTCGCCGTCTACCGGAATCACCTGTATACCGTCAGCGCCTTCGGCATCCTGTTGCCGCTGTACTACTACGGCCCGCTGCGCCAGCTGCCGCCCACCGAGGACGTGCCCTTCGCCGACCAATGGGCCGGGTATATTCAGGGGTACATCACTTCTTTTTATCCCACGCCGCGCTTTGCTCAGGCCCAGTTGCCCCACACCATCAACCGTGATTTTCATTGGCAGTCGCGCGCCGGGGCTGGGAGCCGCACCTGGGAACAGGCCGTGTACCGGGGCTGGCCGCTTTACATCTACGGCGACGGCACGCAGCCCGACCCCGATTACGAGCACTTCGAGGCGAACGACGATGAGCGCCACCTGTTCCGCCGTATGCCCGCCGATATTCCGTTCGGGCCGGTCAAGGGTGAGGAAAGTCCTGATTTGCCGACTATTCCACCTGCAAGCCTTGGGCCCTGACGCTCAGATGTGCTTGAAGAAAGCCCATTAACTCTAAAGAGTCTAGAGGAGACATATCCTCCAGACGACTCTCCAGAAGCGCAGCCGCCGTTTCCCTATCACGCTGGACTGTTCTGTTGTCGTTGACAACTCTTTGAAGTTGCCTTGTTAACCCGACTGGATCAGTTTGCTTCAGATCCTGTGAGACGCTAAGTAGGATCACAACAAGGTCGTTAAAATCATTATTCCTTCTGGCCTGTTCAAGGGCGAGCAGCGCACTTTTGCGGGCCTGCGCTGAGCGCCCTAATTGGTACAGCAATTCAGTTTGAAGGACAGAACTGCTGACCAGCAGGTTCCACGCCTTCTCTGTTTTCGCCTTCTCTGTTAAGGGTTGGAGGCATTCGAGGGCCGCTCGATACTGTCTCAAGCCCTGGAAACAGCGCACGGCGTAATACTCGGCCCACATGGCCTGGTGAAGGTCTCCCTGTGTGGCGGCCATCTGCATGACTTGCCGGGCCTGTTCCAGAATATGGGCAAAATCCGGATCAGGCAGCTCAAGGTGAATCCACAGCAACAGATGATGAAAGTCAACTCTGTTCAGTTCATTCGCCAGGTGTTCGGCTATAGGCAGTAACTGCATGGTTCGCCTCACATTCCCGTCGTTTATTAGAACCGGGAGCAGGTTCATCAGTTGTATGGCTTTTCTCCCAGAATCGTTCAGGTTTTCGGCAATCGTCAACGTTTCTTCATAAATTGCGGTCGCTGCCTTCCACTGGCCCTGGCGACCGCGAATTCCGGCCAGAGTATTCAGTGCCTTGAGGCGGTTCATCGGTTCGTTCGCCAGTTTGGAGTTCAGAAACTGCGTCACCAGCATCTGGGCGTCCAGCAGATGTCCGGATACATAAGCCAGCCACATCTGGGCGATTTCTGCGGCGGCCTGCACTTCCACTGACGCCCTGGCCTCGAAGCATAACTGGGCCAGGGTGCTCATGACTTCGAAACCGCTGCTGAGTTGGGCGCTGGCCTGAAAAAAGGAGAGCAGCCGATCCACATCCCCGGCAGTCAGCGTGCCCTGGCGGGCGGCGTGCTCGATAGCCCTGATGATGTTGGCCAGTTCGTCTCGCGCCTGCGCCGAGGCGGCGGGCTGCTGCCCGAACCAAGCCAGGTAATGGGCGCTGTGCTGCGCTCTGGCCCGGTCGAGCGCCTTGCCTTGCAACTCGGTGGCGGCCAGGTCGGACACCAGGGGGTGCAGCCGCAGGCGTTCGCTGCCGGGCTGGTGGGCTTCCAGAAGAGAAAGGTGCAGCAGTTCGTCGATGGACGTTTCGGGGATGCCGTAGGCGGGCATCAAAACCGGGTCGAAGTCCACGAAGGGGGTCAGGCGGATCAGGTCGCGCTGGGTCTGGGGGCGCAGGAAACTCCAGGTCTGGCGGGCCAGTTGTGGCAGGCCGCGTGCCGGCTCCGCGCGGTCGTGCAGGCCGCTGAGGCTGTGCAGCACGCGGGCGTGAACAGCGTCCAGGCTTTCTACGGCCAGCCAGCCGCAGGCCAACAGCATACTCATCGGGTGTCCCTGAAGGCGCCGGGCCAGGCTGCCCAGGTGGGGGGCGGTGGCGGGCGTCAGCTCCAGGTCACGCTGAAACCGCCGGGCCTCGCGCAGCAGGAATTGCACAGCGGGGTTGTCGGCCAGCTCGGTCAGGTCGTCGCCCGCTTCGGGAATCGGCAGGCCGCCCAGGCGCAGCGAGAGTACCGGCAGCCCGGAGGGCAGGGTGGTCTGCCCGGTCTGGCGCTCGGTATGGCCGGGGGCGCCGGGCAACCCCAGCTGGACGTGGCGTCCGGTGAGTACCCAGCGCAATTCGGGGGCGGCCTGCGTCCATTCGGTCAGCAGTTCACCCAGATCATCGATGCCGTCCACGCCGTCGAGCAGGATCACGTGCCCCGCGCCGAGGTGCTGGGCCAGACCGGGCAGGTCGGGCGCCGGCGGGCCGAGTTGGGCCTGCGCGGCGGCCCCCAGCACTTCGGCGGCGCTGCGCAGCGGTTCGGCGTTCACGAAAGTGGTACCGCGCCCCTGGGCCGCCAGTTCGCGCAGCAGGGAGGTGGTCAGGGCGGATTTGCCGATGCCGCCCATGCCGGAAACGAGGGCCACCTGTGTGCCTGTCTGTGTGCCTGTCCCGGTCGCCCAGTCCAGCAGCCGCGTGAGCTCCGGGTCGCGGCCCAGCAGACGGCGTGGGCGCGGTGCGGTGCTGGTGGCCTGCGGGATGTCCTCCAGGCCGCGCAGTTCGCGCTTCAGTTCGGCTTCCAGCGGGCTGCCGGGCAGCGACAGGGCCAGCAGTTCGGTCAGGCGCTCGGGGGTAGGGGGGGGTGTGCCCGCCAGCCGGTAGGCCTGTTCGGCCAGTGCGGCGGCGGGCATGGGCGGGTGCTGGCGGGCGGAGAACAGCAGTTCGGCCTGCACGTGCGCGGCCAGGCGTTCACGCTGGGCATACACCCATTCCTCGAACTCAGTCGATACGCCTTCCAGCGGCACGCTGCTCAGAAAGGGGCCAGGGTAGGCGGCCAGCACAGCTTCGCCGCGCAGTTGCAGCAGCGTCAGCGCGTCGCAGCCGTAACTGGAAGACACCGGTTCCTCGCTGTCCAGCAGTTTCTCCTTCTTTTCTTTGCCGCTGCGCAGGCCGTGCAGCGCCACGCGCAGGCTGGAATCGGGTTGGCTGGCCTGCGGCCACAGCAATTCGGCCAGCCTGCGCCGGGGCGTAGGGCCTTCCAGAATGACGTAAGTAAGCGCCAGCAGCGCCTTGACCGAACGGATGCGGCCCATCTTCAGGCCATTGAGGGTATGCAGCACATCAGGTTCCTTGCAAGTTGAGGAAAGGTGAAGACTTGACTGAATGGGTGCCTTGGCTGGTCTGCCTGGCCTCCGGAACACCCAAACTGTGCATCAGCTTGGAAACCCGATTCTAGAACACATTCTGGCGGCATGCGGCTGACCTTCTTCGCCTTACTGGTGGAAATGTATGGCTAACAATGTGGAGGAAGCTCCAGGCTGGGGCGTGTCCTTAGGGAAATGGGTGCACGCGATTGGACAAAAGATATTAGTCAATATATACTTAAAAGAATTAACCACGGCGATTAGGGGTTGACAAGGGCGAAGTTTCGGAAGCGGGGATTGTACGCCACCAGAATCAACGCCACTTTCAAGCGCAGACTTGCCAGCGTTTTCACCTGTCCCCACCGCAGGCCCCGCCCGACTACCGACGAAAATGCACACTCGACCGCTTTGCTCAACGGCTCATAGTCATCACGCCACCGAGGATCGACAGTCCTCGCGTTCGCTTTCGGAGGGGTCAGGTTGGCGCCATCCTGGTACGCCTTATCCCCGATGACCTTTGGCCCGCCGACAGCGGGCCAATCCTCGTTCAACTCGTACCCCACGGCTACGTCATGCTGATTGGCCGGTCGAAGCAGGTATCGAACCACCCGTCCTGCGGGCGTGGTCCAGGCGTGCAGCTTGTATCCGTAGATCATCCCCTGGGTGGTGAATCCAAAAGTGGCACCGGGAAATTTGCACCTGCTCGCCCGTTTGAACCGGCAACTGGGGATGGGTTCGGAGTCCACCAGGACGAAGTCGAGATGCTCGACTTCGTCAAGCATGGCTTCCACAAACGGAAGAAGACGTTTCAGACGAACGTGGGCCTGCGATTCGCTGGGAAGCGTCAAGCCGACATCGACTTTGAGGATGGTCCACCATTGACTGAAGTACGGCACCTTCCGCACGAAGCGCAACACGGCCAGGGCGATGAGGTCTGCGTCGCTGACCTTCTCGTGGGCATGGATCAGCTTGGGGGGGAGACGCGGAGCAATCAGGGAGGAGAGAAGGTCGAGCGCCTGAGGAATGGGCAGTACACTGAAGTCGGGACGATCCATTGCACCTGTCCCTTTCGCATTTCTCCCCCCTCCCTGTCAACCCCTAATCGCCGTGAAAAGAATTAACCGTTTTTGATCACTGCTGTTTTCTTTCTAACCATGTTCCCCACTTCTCCTTTGCCCGCCTCTGATACCCTCCGGCTCCTTCTTAAGCGTGAGCAGGACAACGAATTTGTTGACTTACTATCGGCGTCTTTACAGGGTGCTCCGGCCAGTCGCAGGAACATCATCTCGGGCTGGAGGTTGTACTTGCGGTGGGTTCGTGAAGAGGGGAGGGGAGTGCTGAATGCTGACCAGGCTCAGGCAGAGGCTTATGCGGAGTGGTTGAAGGTTCAGTACGAAGCGCCAGCCACGCTTAATAATCGTCTGGTTCAAGTTCGGAAACTTTACCGCCTCCTATCCGATGGAGGGATGTACCAGGGTGATGCTTTCGAACAAACTCATGGCCAGGTCAATCCCGCAGATCGCAGGCGTCCTGTTTACACCCAGCAGGAGATTGACCGGCTGCTGGCACATGGCAACCTAGAGGAAAAACTTCTTGTATTGCTCGGAACTGAAATGGGCCTCACTGGCCCAGAGGTACTCAAAGTCAGATTTGAGGACTTCCTGAGTGATGGTCAGGAGTTACAGCTGCCTGGTCGGTCAACGGTAATTCCCTGTCCTACAGAACTTCGTATGACTTTACTTGAGCTGCGGCAACAGCGGGGTGAACAACCACTCTTTGAAGTCAAGCTTCTGGGTCGGGTATTTAATCTCGAAGACACTTCAGCATTGCGGGCAGCGGTGTTTGCCCTCTGCAAAAAAGCGAATGTTCCCTATAAAGCCTGGATGGCTTTGAGAAACTACGCCGGTATCAAGATGCTCTATGAAAATGGAGATGGGAGGCTCACTGCTGCAAGGCTGGGAATTGGGGGACGGCAGGCTCTTAATCCGACCGTTCGTTTGGTGAAGAAGATAGAGGGGGAATAGAGGAGTTGTTGCTGACGGCCTGACAAACTTTATGAGAGAGGGCGTAAAACCAGCGTCCAGCCGACTTCCAGCAACGTGATGGGGTCAGAGCATTTCTTCTTCCGTTTGCCCAGAGGTTCTGGATCTGGCCCACCTGGCACTGCCAGGTGGGTAAACACTTCGAGGCCGCGACTGAGTGCCCAGCGCATGGCCCGTTCCCCAATCTTGAGATAACTCAGCCCACGTTGCCAATGCGCGTCTGGATGAGGGTGCCCCAATCGCGGTTCCGGCCTCACGGTAGCAATGGCACGGCGAACCGGCCTATCCCCCTTTTTATTCGTTCAGCACGTCATCGGGATCACGTAGAGGCCGCAGCCCGCCCTGCTTGACCGCCTCCGCCAGCGTGAAGGCATACCGTCCCTCCAAGTGGATGTGCTCGAACCGCAAGGGAGACAGCCGCTCCACGTCCTCATCGCGCACCGCGTAGCCCTCAGCGCGCAGATGCTCGACGGCCAGGCCCAGATACCGGCTGTTCCAGAGGGTGATGGCGTTCAGCACCAGTCCGAGTGCGACCAGTTGATCTTCCTGTCCTGTCCGGTATGGCTGACGCAGCTCCCCCCGCCGTCCCCCGAACACGGCGCGGGCCAGGCTGTGCCTGGCCTCCTGCATGTTGCGCTGCGTCCCGATGGTGCGGCGGTACTGCGGGTCGTCGTGATAGGTCAGCAGATGCAGGGTGGCTGGCACACGACCGAATGCCTCCAATGCCCGCGCCAGCGACCCCTTGGGCTTCACGCCGATCACCTTCAGCAAGTCTGACGCCTTCACGGTGCCGGTGACCAGGGAACGCGCGATCCGCAGGAGGTCGTCCCAGTGGGCGGCGATCAGGCGGGTGTCGATGCGGTGCGCAGCGAGGGCATTGAGCCTCCCGTAGTCGGCTCCCTTATCCATCCGCCAGTAGCGGCGCTCGGCGATGTCGGCGAGGAGCGGGCTGAACTGGTACGACAGCAACCGGAAGAGGCCGAACACCATCTCCGACGACGCGCCGGTGTCCGAGATAAGTTGCCGGGGCTTGAGCGAGGTGTTCTGCTCCAGCAGGCCGTCGAGGGCATATAGCGAGTCACGCAGGGTGCCGGGCACGACGATGCCGTGAAACCCGCCGAATTGATCGGAGACGAAGTTGAGGTACGTCAAGCCGTTGCCGACGCCGATATACTTGGGGTTGTGCCCGGCATGAATGGTCTTGACCGGCACCTTGAACCGCAAGCCGTCCACGGCGGCGACTTGCCAGCTTCCCCAGAGCGCCACCAGTGGAAGCTGGGCCTGATGGTCCACCAGCCGGGCGTTCGCACTGGCGATGGTCTCGGCCCGCACGTAGTTCTGGTCCACCCATGACAGGCGGCCCCGGCGCAGGGCTTCCACGTCAGCGCGGGTCACGGCCTCCAGCCCCACGTTGCACGCCTCGGACAGCAGCACGGCACAGACACTGAGGGCGAGATCGTCCACCCGCGACCGGGCCTCGCTGAGGTGGGTGAACGCTTCAGCGAACCCCGTCCATGTGTTGACCTCCAGCAGCAACTCGGGCAGGTCAATCCTCGGCAGCAGTCTTCCCACTGCTGCCCGCAATTCGATCAGGCTGGGCGGTTCGGGGAGCGCTTCGTCCTCAGCGAGCGTCAGGAACGTCCGCCCGTTCTTCTCCTCCAGCCTCACCTGGGTGTTCTCCGGCAACCGCGACTCCACCAACCGGTAGGCCGCGCCAAGTTGCTCGCTCATCTGGCCGAGGACGACCTTAGGATCAGGGTCGAGGTTCAGACTGCGGCACAGCTCGGGTTTGAGGGATTCCCACGCGCGACCGGAGAGCAACTTCATCCTCGGATCGCCAAACTTCCCGCTGGCAGGAACGTAAAGATCGCGCCGTTTGAGCGCGGATTGCATGTTCTCCAGCACGCAGAGCGTGTAGGCCGGGCGGTGCAGTTCACCCTCTCCTCGCTCGATGACCTTCTCCCAGCCGCCCCGCACCACATCCAGAGGCACCTCATCGGTGGCGATCCGCTTGCGCCGTTCCAGCGAACGCAGCGCCCGGATGGCCGCCAGGGTCGGCCTGCCGGAGTGGCCCGCCTCAAAGCCCACGGTGTTCAGCAGGAGCGGCACGAAGGGCTGGACGTAGCCGTACCGCTCCAGGAGGTTCTCGATGTGCGTGTCCCGTCGGGGGCGGGTCAGGCCCTGAATGGTATCTACGGCCTGCTGGAGTTGCTCACGGGGCACCAAGGCCAGCACGGAGCGGATGAACGCCTCGAAGTCCCGCCGCTCATCCTCCAGGGTCTGGAGGAAGGCGACTGCCAGCCGGTGGGTTCGGAGCGCGGCCTCTTCGAGCGAAGGCAGGGTGTCCAACCTGCCCTCGTCGGCCCTGCGGTCGATGCGATTGAAGAGGTCCGTCAACAGGCTGTCGAACACGGTCAGGGCGTCGTCGAGGGCTTCCGCCTCCAGACGGTGAACCGTCACGAGCAACGTGGCGAGGCGGCGGTCGGAGGTCATCCGCCGCAGCGCTTGCGCTTTGGCCCGCATCCCGGAGCGGGCCAGGGCAGCGAGCCGGGGTTCGGGGAAGGCCGCGAGGTCAACGCCTTGCACACCCACGAGCCGCACGGCTTCCACCCGTTTCAACGCCCCTACCAGACCTTTGGGCGTCACCGAGGTGGGCGGCTTACGCAAACGTTCGAGCGGGGAGACGTGCGCGCCTGCGGGCACTTGCAGCAGGGCTTCCAGGTTCGCCTGTTGAGAAGCATTCGGCTGCCGAGCCAGCTCACGCCATAGGCGTTCCTCAGCGCGGTCACAGACCCTTGCGATCAGCCGTGTGAGCGTCGTGACGCCGGGAAGCAGCACCTTGCGCTCGACCAGCCGGGCCGTGGCGAGGTCGAACAGGATGCTGGGGGACTCGGCGGTCAGTCGCGCCCGTGCGTACAGGAAGCGGACCAGGCCCAAAACTTCGGGGGGGTCGCTGAAGGGCTTGTACCCGTACATCTCACGAATCTGGGCCTGGTGGTCCCAGCGCCGCTCGCCCACGGCATAGCGGTCCAGCTTTCCCTGATGGATAGGGAGGTCGAGTTGCCGGGCAACATAGGCGAGGGCGACCTCCGGAATATCCAACGGGTTGGGGAGAAACGTGCCCAGAAAGCGGAGAGTCGCCAGTTGCAGGGCGAAGGCGAGCTGGTGGTGCTTGCCCCTCCGGCTGCCGATCAGGCCGCGATCATGATCATCGAAGCGGAAGTAGCGGTGGAGTTGCTCCTGGCTGGGTTCGCCCGCATACCGGCCGTACCGCCGGAGTACCTCGTTCCCGGAGAACTCAACCGGCACAGCAGCCCTTGGGGGTGACGGGCTGAAATCCTGATAGAAGCATCATTATCTCTGGATTCCCTTGTACCGTCGCTGATGAACTGCCGCCCCAACCCACCTATCTCATACCCCCCGTTTTACACTTATCGCAGGAAGAGGAGGAAGGCGTGAACCCGAATGTTCTCCAGACCCAGGCTGAACGCTTTCTCGCGGACTTGAAGCGCAGCCCGCACACGGTCCGCGCCTACCGCGCGGACCTGCGGCACCTGGCCGGGTGGCTAGAAGAAACAGGACATTTCCTGACTGCTGAAGGTCTCGACGCCTACTTCGCCACTCACGCACAGTGGGCAGCTTCCACCCGGAATCGCAAACAGACGGCTCTGGAACGTTTCTGCCGCTGGGCACTGCAACGCGAGTTGCTGGACCGTGATCCCACCCTGCATCTGGAGCGCCCTAGCCTGCCGCCCCCACATCCACGGGGACTACGCCGGGAGGAGATCGAGCGCATCTTCGCTGAGATTCCAGCCGAACAGGCGCGGGATGCTCTGCTGTTCCGCCTGGTTTTCGAGACGGGAATACGCATCGGTGAAGCGTTGGGCGCGCACGTAGAGGATCTCGACCTGACCCGGGGCGACGAGCACCTGACGGTGCTGGGCAAGGGAGGTCGGAAGCGAACGGTACTGCTCGACGATCCCAGGCTGGTCAACCTGCTGCGGCGCTACCTGCGGACCCTGGGCTACACGCGTGGGCCACTGTTCCAGGCCAGGAAGAACGGGCGAGGGGGACCGCTGCGGTATCAGAGCGTGCAGGAACGCTGGCAGGGATACGCCGAACGCGCCGGGGTGACCTGCACCCTGCATCAACTCCGCTACAGCCACGCGACGGAACTGGTGAACGGCGGCGTGAGCCTGGCAACCATCCGGAAACGGCTGGGGCATCAGCACATTCAGACGAGCCTGCGGTACGCGGAGGTGAGTGACCAGACGGCGGATGCGGAAGTGCGGTGGTGGCGACGGAGGAAATGAGTCTAATACATACCGTTCTACAAAATGGTCGTACTCGTCCATAACCTTACGCACCCTAAGTAACTCCCAGGCATGGAACCACGGCGATTAGGGGTTGACAGGGCCGAAGTTCTGGAAACGGAGATTATAAGCGATGAGGACGAGCGCGACCTTCAACCGCAAGCTCCAGATGGTTTTCACCTGTCCCCAACGCAAGCTACGCCCTGCCACTGAAGAGAAGGCAGATTCGATAGCTTTTCTCGCGGCGTGGTATTCGTCCCTCCAGCGCAGATCAGGATATCGAGCATTCGTTTTGGGCGGCGTAATGTAGCCCCCACCCACATAG
>NZ_SMMH01000038.1 GCF_004634215.1 Deinococcus fonticola
CTTCCTGGAGCAGTTTGATGATCTGGTCTTCGGTAAACTGACGGATTTTCATGACTGGGCCTCGCTTTCCAGCTTAGGGCTGGGTTCGAGCCTTTGTCTCTAGGGACTCACCGTCCAGTTTCTGGGGAGCACTCCAGTCATCATCGCCACCGATTTTGGCGCTCGGAAGACCTGGAAGCTCTACAAGAAGCGTTGGTCGATTGAGTGCACCTTCAGCAGCTTTAAAACGCGGGGCTTCAATTTGGAGCGGACAGGAATTATGGAAAAGAGCCGTCTGGGGCGACTCTTCGGGCTGGTGACACTGGCCTGGATGTTCTGTCTGAGACTCGGGGTCTGGCTGGGCCAGACCCACCCTATCTCTGTCCTGAAGCATGGTCGCAAGGCAGTCAGTCTCGTGCGGCATGGCGCTCAGCATCTCGTGGATGCTCTGCGCTGGAAACCCGAACAACTCATCGCTTTCTTGGGTCTGCTCACTCGTCCCTTTTGCCCGCCAGGCGCGGCTGGAGACGAAGTTGTCACCTACTGAGGCCGAAAAGAACCTCGGCGACACAGCGAAGCGAGTCTATTCGTCGGTGTGGCAGGCGTTCTTTGAGATATGCGGTGAAGGTGTCAAAATGATTCAGCACACACTATAAACTGCCCCTTACCATTCTTTTCTGGGTCCCAGGCGACATTTACTTCAACCTGTCAGGTGCTGAGGATCCAGACGATTCAGCGTTCATTATCGAAGATTGAAGGCGGCTTTAGCCGCAACAGAACCCCTGCACTGAAAGTGCAGGGTCGTTCAGTTCAGCGACGCAAAACCGAGTCAACCCCAACTGGGGTTGAAGACGTTATTGCGGTTTGACTTCTAGAGCAAAGAGGTTCCCCTTGCTGTTGGCGAATGTACCGCTGTAGGGCTGCTCACCGTTGGTGGGACTCAGGTGGCTGTTTGCACCGGCCTGGAGGTAGTACGTACCGTCGGCAGGGAGCGTCACGGAGAGAATATTGGTGGTCAAGTTGGGTTTGAGGGGTTTGCCCAGCGTGTCCTTGAGCGTCACTCCCTGAGCATCACGGATGTACACGATGCCCCACATGCTTCCCAGTGGAGCGGTGGGGTGGTACTTGTCGAACAGGGTGATGTTGAGTTTCTGGCCGGCCTTGCCTTCGAACTTGTAGAAGTCCACGTCGCCGGTGGCAGGCGTGCAGGTGCTGGCGCAGCTGTCTTTGTAAATCAGGGCTGTGTTGGTGCGCGTGCCAATGGTGATGGGCGAGGCGGATTGCAAGGTGTCGTTGGGTTCATACGTGTCAACGATGGGTTCAACGTACCCTTTGTCCAGGGTGATGGTGACGGTGGGGGTGGTAGCGGCGGTGGTGCCGGAAGTGATGGTGACCTTACCGGTGTACGTGCCGCGAAGGGTGGCCGAGGCGTCAGCGGTGAGGTCAGGGCCGCCCACGCGAATAGTGTACTCCCCCGGTGCCATTGCCAGGAACTGCGCGACCCCTTTGTTATCCGTTTGCGCGCCGTAAATAGCGCCGTTCGTGCCGTCTTTCTCAATGATGACATCGGACGGCTGGGTCATGACGGTGGTCGTGCCGTCCGGTTTGGTGAACTGCACAAGGACGCGCAGCGCCCCCCCCTTCTCGGGCATGGCGCCCGTCTTGAGGCGTTGTGCGAGTGCGCCGAGGTCGATTCGGCCATAGCCGGTGCCCTTGTCGAAGCCGCTGGGGTTCTCGCCTATGCTGCCGTCAGCCGTTTCTTCCATCAGGCGGCGCACCTGGTATGGATCCAGGTCTGGTCTGGCCCCCAGGATCAGGGCCGCAGTCGCCGAAGTGTAAGGGCCGGAGAAGGAAGTGCCACTCATCAGGATGTAGCCGCTGCCGACCGGAGGGGTCGCGCCGGTCTTGCGGGTGCCGTCCTCGTTGATGAACAGTGGCGAGGTCATCAGCACGTCACTGCCAGGTGCAGCGACACTGATATGACGCCCGAAAGTCGAGAAACTGGCCTTGGTGTTGTTGATGGCCAGCGCGGCAGAAGGAATCACGCCGGCAAACAGGGCGGGGCGCTGGTAGTACTCGCGGGATTCGTTGCCGGCGGACACGACGACCGTGACATTGCGGGCCAGGGCGTAGTCCATGGCGAGTTTAATGAGGGGGTCGTACCCGGCACCGCCCCAGGAGTTGTTGATGACTTTGGCACCGTTGTCCGTCATCCACACGATGGCTTTGGCGACGCCGGCCGAGCCGACACTGCCGGGCTGGAACATGGCGGCCGTGAAATATTTGGCGTCCGGTGCCACCCCGACGATGCCTTTGCCGTCGCGGGCTGCCGCGATGGTGGAGACGACGGCCGTGCCGTGCTCGATATTCTGGTCAACCTGGTTGTCGACGGGCATGGGCGTGGCGCCAAACGCGTCGATGGCATCAATCCAGCTCTGGACGGTGGTGTAGGTCTTGTCGGCCTTGGGATCGTAGGCCTTGCCGCCCCAGTTGGCACGCAGATCCGGATGAGACACGTCCACCGGGTCGTCGATCACGCCGACAGTAACGCCCTGACCGGTGAATCCAGCGTCCCAGGCTGCCTTGGCATTCATGTGCTCGCTGTCCAGCGCGTACTGAGGCAACTCGTCGAACACCTGGTTGACGACGGCCAGGGGACTCAGTTCGGCACTGGTACCCTGTTTTGTGTACGTGGGACGCTCCCACACCTGTTGGGGCGCGGCAAAGCTCACGCGGCCTTCCTCACTGAGGCGGCGGGCGAGTTCCAGGGCGTTGCGGTTCGGGAGTTGCAGCACGGCCACATCCAGTGCCGGAATCCGGTCAATGACTTTCGCGCCTAGTTCGGCGGCGATGTCCTGAGCGGCCAGACCACCGAGCCCGACGACCAACTGGTCACTGACGTAGTGGTTCCCCGTGCGGGCGTCCACGCTGACGTTGGCGAGGTTGATGTCCGGGGTGGGGTGAGCGCCGTTCAGGGTGGGAGTGCGGCTGGGCGTGGTCGGCTGTTGCTGACAGGCGGCGAGCAGGGCAGTGAGGCTCAGTGCCGCGAGGGAAATTCGTTTCATGGCGGGAACTCCTTGGTGGGCAGGAACAGGGCGGAGCTATGGCCAGCTGGAAAGAATCATCAGCTCCTTTCCAGCCGGCGAGGGTCAGGGACGGGTGATGAAGTGGTGAATGGTGCTGACACTCTGGGTCACGCCCCCGGGAACGACCTTGGTGGTGTCCGGGTCGCTGTACACGGCGTACGCCACGACGGGATTGGTGGCGGATTCAGGCTGGGTGGGATCCTGAAGGCGGTAGGTGTAGGCGCGGTGCAGCAGCCAGCTGTAGCGGCGGTTGGCCTGCAGGGGAAGGGGGGCGAGGCCGGAGCGCACACGCGACAGGTCATGCGGGATTTTCAGGGTGTCGGTCGCGGCGTCGTACGTGACCCACTTGCTGTAATCGCGGGTGTCGGTGCCGGCCCCGGTGATGCTGAACGTGCCGTTTTGCGAGATGACCCGCAGCGAGGGGGCGTCCATGTTGCTGACGGACGTAAACGTGTCACTGACGCGCAGATCCACACGCAGGCCCGTGGCACCGCCGTTGAAGGCGTTCGTCTTGAAGGTGTAGACGGGCAGCAGCTCCACGCCCGTCTGCTCGGCACCCGGCGTCAGAAGTTGCGGCGTGAATGGTGTGAGCAGGCGAGTACTGACGCGATCGGGAACGGCGCTGAGGGCCTCGTTGCTGCCGATCGCCTTGACGCGGTAGTAGTAGTCCTGACCGACTTGCAGGGTGGCGGTGTTGTCGGTGGCGGCGCAGCGTTTGGTGGTGGCGCTGCACTGTGCCGCGCTTGCGAAAGCGACTTCGGCATAAGGGCCATCGGCAGCGGTGGCGCGCAGCACGCGATACCCGGTCAAGCCGTCGGTGCTGGCGGGCATGTCCCACGACACGGTGACCCAGCTGTTGGTGTCTTTCTGGGCAGCCTGGGGAGTCAGGTCAGGGGTGGGTGCCTCGTAAATGTAGTTGATGCGTTCACTGGTGGTGTACCCGACGGCACTGACGCCGGTGGGCGCGGCGACGTTGCCGGCAGCGGCGCTGCGCTCCAGGCGAATCGGAACAAGGTAAGCGGAGCGGTTATTGTTGAAATCCAGAGCGGACACCTGAACGTAGATGTCGCCTTTCAGGCCGGTGGCGTCCATGGTTACCTGCCCGCTGTCCTGTTTGTTCATGCCTGGAATGACGCTGCCCGCGTCGATCGGGGACAGGTTGGTGCGGAATTCGCTCATCTGCCCGCTGGCATCGAAGGACACCAGAGAGAACATCAGGTACTTCAGTTGCAGGGGGGTGGGGTTGTCCGTGGTGGTGTAAGCCCGCAGTTGAATGCTGTCATTCATGACCGTGCCGGGCGTGAGGGTTTTCCAGTCCACGGCCGCGCCGGTGGCGTTCAGGGCAGTGGGGGTCAGCAGGGCAAGCTTGGCGGTCGTTTTGCTGGCTGTGGGGTTCTGCGCGTCGAACTGCGCGACTTTCAGGCGGTGGTTGATGCCGGCTTTGGCAATGGCTCCGTTAAATTCGGAGCCGGCGGCGCCCGTTTTGCTGAATACCAGGTCGTAGCTGCCTTCGGGAATCTTGGCGAACTCGGCATAACCGCTGGCATTCGTCTGGGCCTCGGCCAGGACGCGGGTGCGGTCGCCGGTCTTGTAGATGCGGACGGTCGAGCCCTGCACCCCTTCGCCGCGGTTGGAGCGGATCAGGTCGGTGGCCAGGGTGGCTGGGCCGCTGCCCAGAAACGGCGGCGGCGTGTTGGGGATGTTGACGGTCAGGGTCGTCTGGGCGGTGGCGGTGTTGCCGCTGGTGTCCGTGGCGACGGCGCGGATGCTGCGGGTGCCGTTGTCGGCGGCGGTGTAGGCCTTGATCCACTCGTAGGGCGCCTGAGTGTCCGTGCCGAGCAACGCGGCGCCGTCATAGAAGCTGACGCTCTTGACGCCCTTATTGTCTGTGGCAGTGGCGCGGATGGTGGCGGAACCGGCCGTGGTCAGGGTGGTGGGCGTGACGCTTACACTGACGGTGGGGGGCGTCTTGTCGAGGGCCAGAGAAGCGGGGTTGTCCGTGACGGCAAACACCAGGCGGAAGCTGGCCGGGTCGTATTTGGGCTGCGAGGCCATAGGGACGCGGGTGGCGAAGGTCACGGTCTGGGAGCCGCCGGCCGGGAGAGCGCGGCCCTGCCAGCCTTCCTGGAAGATGCGGACGACGGTCGTGCCTTTGGGCGCGGTGACTTTCAGGGCGCGGGTGTCGAGCTCACGGACAAAGGGGGTGGCGTTGGGGTCCACCTCGCTGGTACCGGTCGTGCTGTTGAAGCGGTAAGCGGTGGTCAGCACCATCTCGGCGGCGCGGGAACTGACGCTGGTGCCGTCGAAGGAACGGACTTCCAGGAAGGGGGTGGTGCCGATGGTGGCGTTGCTGCCAGAGGTGTCCACGGGGACATAAGTGGGCACACCGATGTTCTGGGTGGTGGGGTTGGTGACTTTAAAGCTGACCTGAATGTAACGGGTTCGGCTGACTTCGTCGGTATGCGTGCCGATAGATTGCAGGGTGTACTGCAGGCCCTGGACTTCGGTGTTCGGGGCAACAGTCATGGGCGAGACTTGGCTGCTGGGTTTGTCAGTGTCGAGGCCACTGACATTCAGTTCATACAGACCGTAGTCGCGCAGTGCCTGATCGGGCGCGCTCACAGGCGGGTTGTGTGTGTCGGGGGCGGGAGCAGTTCCGCAGGCGGCGAGGGTTAGCAGACCAAGGAGCAGCAAGGCTCTGGGGTTCTTCATGAAGTACTCCTGTAAGTCGAAAGTGAGGGAGGGCTTGCTGTAGTAATGAGGGGTCTTGCATTGAGGCGCAGCTTTGAGATTGGCTGGGCCGGCCAGAAACCAGGGACTCAGCAACGGGAGGCCAGTAGAACGTTCATGCTTTGAGTCTTCCCAGCCCGCAATGCGACCTGGCTACACCAGACGCCCATCCGTCTTTTCAGCGAACGGATGAGAGTTTTGTGCTGACCTGTCTCAGATGGAACTTACCCATGACATTTCATGAGAAACTTGGGGAAGCTTGATGAACTTGGGCATTGTAATATCATGGTTCCTGAATGGCAAATGAACCGAGTGCACTTCTTCAGCTGGAGTGTCCCCCAGAAACTGGAAGGTAAGTCGCTAGAGACAAAGTCTCGACCCCAGCCCTAAGCTGGAAAGTGAGGCCCAGTCATGAAAATCCGTCAGTTTACCCAAGACCGGATCATCAACCTCCTCCAAGAAGGCAAAAAGGGCGAGAAGCCTGTCGAAGACCCTTGCCGCGACTTCGGGTGCAGCACCGCGTCCTACTACGCCTGGAAGAAGAGGTACGGCGACATCAACCACGACGAAGCCCGCAGGCTTCTTGGCCAGAACGGACTCGCTTGAGCAAGCCTGGCCGCTTCGTCAACTGGAGAAGGAAAACGCCCCTCTGCTGCGCATTGTTGGCCAGCAGCGCCTGGAGATCGACGCCATGAAGGACGTGATTGGGAGAAAGCGGTAACGCCCACTCAGAAACGTGCCCTGGTCAGGCAACTGATCACTGCGCACATCAAGCCCGAACGGGCTTGTGTTCTGGTGGGCCTCCTGACGGCCTGACAGAAAGTATGAGAAAACGTCCCCGATAGGGAACAATTTCTGTTTATGACGACAAAAACGATCCTCGGGGACGTCCCCCGACTCTACCAGAATGTCCGACCCTTCCTCAGCGCCCTCTCCTGGAACGATGTCCGCAATGCGGACACCTGTGCCTGGCTCGTCGCAGGGTGCTTGGAAAGCCGAATCTGCTCCATCCCCGCGTGGGTGAGCGGGCGAATCTCAAAAGCGCAGTTCGCGCAAAGCCGAGAGATTCAGGCCCGCAGGTTTCTGGAGAACCCGAAGGTTGATCCCTTCGAGATCTATGCGCCGCTGGTCTTCCAAGCCCTTCGTCACTGGGGCGAGCACCGCCTGGTGCTCGCTCTGGACACCAGTATGCTCTTTGGGACATTCTGCCTGATTCGCTTTGCTGTCACTTTCAGGGGACGATCTCTTCCACTGCATCAGGAAGTCATCCAGCACGAGAGCGCCCAGGTTTCGACCCGACAACTTCTCCCTGTGCTCGCCCGTGTCAAAGGCCTCCTCGATGCGTTGGGCATCCATGACGTTCGGCTCCTTGCTGATCGAGGTTTTTGCGACAGTGAACTCATGGATTGGCTCTGGGCCTGCAAATGGCACTACCGCATCCGTATCAAGTCGAACCTGATCCTCGCTGACCTTGCAGGTCAGCGCCTGTGCAAGCTCGACGACATTCGACTCCGCCCCAGGGAAACACGCTGTTTCCACAACGTCGCCATCACCGGGCAGGCGTTTGGCCCAGTCCATGTCGCGGTCGCTCGACCCACAGACGTTCAGGAGCAGTGGCAGGTCGTGAGCAGCGAGCCGACAGACCTGGAAACGTTCGCTGAGTACGGCGAACGCTTCCAAATCGAAGAGGGCTTCCTGGACGATAAAAGTGGTCTCCACGGGCTGGAATCCTCGAAGCTCCGTGATGTCACGAGCCTGAACAGGCTCGTCATGGTTCTGGCGCTGGCCACGCTCTTTCTCGTCACCAAGGGTGTACAGATCGTCACGGAAGGGAAACGGCGAATGGTCGACGCGCATTGGCAACGTGGGCTGAGTTATCTCAAGATTGGGGAACGGGCCATGCGCTGGGCACTCAGTCGCGGCCTCGAAGTGTTTACCCACCTGGCACTGCCAGGTGGGCCAGATCCAGAACCTCTGGGCAAACGGAAGAAGAAATGCTCTGACCCCATTACGTTGCTGGAAGTCGGCTGGACGCTGGTTTTACGCCCTCTCTCATAAAGTTTGTCAGGCCGCCAGGCCGTGTTCCTTCAATTTTTCCCGTAACCACTGCTCGTTGAAGTACAGTGGCCGACCTGCTTTCATGAGTACCTCCACGGGAAGTTCCTTGAGTGGGGAACGACGTTCACTGACCTGTTTTTTGGGAGGCTCCGGGGGCAGGTCGGCATCGAAAACTTCAAGGATGGCACAGGAAAACTTGATGGTTCGCCGCTTCCAGCGGAAGTGCAACATCAGGTGATGATCGCCAAGGTGATCAATGCGGCTCAGGCGGATGTCACGGGCCTGGTGCAGCGACTTAGCCAAGCTCGGCTTGGTGGGGATCAGCGCCATGACGCGACCGCCTTGCTCACGACCGTCAAGCGACTACAGCTGCCGCAGCGTTTGTTCTGCCTTGGCATCAGATGGATAAGAATGGCAGACCGCAGCATCAGATCCCCCCCAGAACCTGCATTTTTCCATTGCCCTGCTCTGCCATGTCAGTGTGCGTTGATTCGTTACTGGCAACGTTTGGGATGGTCGTAAGTTCAGGTTCTGTCCCTGCCGGGATGAGATGGTGGTCGACAGATTGTTGGTCTCCCCCTGCTGTCGCCCTGACTCCCGGATCTTCCTTCCCAGTATTCCCATCACCACCGTCTGTCAAGAAGAGTGGTGGGAAGAAAAAATCTCGCGGGCTGGTCGACAGATCAGGCGATTCAGGGACAGTATTCCCACTTTTCCCACCCAGCAGGACATCAAAGGGGAAAGCCAGCACTACACAACGGTAGTTTTTGGTGAGGTACGGGACGTACACGTTTTTCGTGGTGCGCATCACGCGGCCCCCTTTGCGTGAATCCACGTCACAGTGCATCAAATGCTCACCCTGAAATCGCTCACGAAAAGCCGTCCAAAGTGAGGTGGACGACGGCAGAGACGTGTTTTGGGCGCGGTTGAAATGTTCCAGCTCCGCGTATACCGCTCTGGGAAGCAGGTAAGCCCAGCTCACTTCACCCTTGGTATCCACCCAGCCGATTGATCTAGCGCTTGGTCGGTGTGACGTGCTGACCTCTGAGCCGGAGGTCGTCACCTCCCAGCCTGCGACCTGAGGCTGTGGTGGCGCTTCCCCTGTCTTCGAGTCACGCAGATAGACTGTGCCCTGTGCCAGCAAGGTAATCAGGTCATGGATGCTGCGGGTCACCGGGTCTTGCTCCGTGTGGTATTCCCCCTGTCCTGCAACCACATCCATCAGTGCCTTGCAGGTTTCCTGCCATTCAACTTCTGCCTCTTCGCGTGACAGGATGCCCCTTTCGACGACATAACGCAGAAACATCTGCCAGCCGTACGAGAGTTCAGCTGCCGCCTCTCCATTGCGGTCGTGGGCACCCTGAAAAATGTCCGCGTACCGCGCCAGGTGTTCCTGATGCCTTGCGCTATCCAACCTCACATCGGGGTAGTGTCCGGCAAGGTAACGGACATACCCTGCCATTGAGGCGGCATAGCCACCCTGCTTCGCATACTTAGCGGCGTCGCGGTAGATTCTGCTTCGTTCCTTCCGCTCTCCGAGGAGGTCAACCCGTACAGGGACAAGCAGGCTGCGTGCTTGATTCGAGTGGCCTTCAGGGATGTCCTCGGCACTGGTGATCAGGGTGCCTCGCGGGTACACGATGGCGCGTTCTACCCGGTCAGCGGTCAGTGTCCCTTTTCCTCCACCGTCCGCCATCGCTTGCAGGACATGCATGAAGGTGCCAGCGATGCGTTGTGCCTGCATTCCACGGGAGGCATTGGGCTTGTAGTCATCGACCAGCGCCAGCATGTCCTTGGCGTGATACAGCATCTGCACGAGGTGGTTTGCCGTACTGTCCCAGCCTGTCAGTGGCCTGTTGAGCTGGAACTCCGGGCCGAAATGGGCCATCAGCAGCGCCAAGAACGTCGTTTTGTGACGGCCTGTCGCCCCATGAAAGACGACCGTTGCGTTGAGCGGCCCGAGAACAGAACGCATTAGGGTAGCTAAAGCCACGCGGGCAACCTCTGGTGGGGCGATATCAAGTAGGGCAAGAGTCTGACGCACAGCCTCAACTTCTGTCTGACCTTCGGGAGGAGCAGGCAGACGGACGCGCTTCAAACTGTCCGGCAACTCGACGGAAACGTCCGTCACCACACCATCCTTGCCGATCACCTGATCATTAGTCAGGTACACCCATCCTGCCTCACCGTGATGATGCCAGCCGGTATGCGTGAGAACGAGCTTGTGCTGCACCTGTCGCACCTTGCTGAAGACCTTGATGCAGGCTGCGACATGATCGCGAGCACCAGGCTTACCGTACACCGTTGTATCGAGTGCCCAGTTCGTTCCGAGGAAGGCCAAAGTCCGAATATCCTGCGCGGGCACGATAATCGAAGGGAGTCTCTTGCCACCTTCTGTCACGCCAGACAGGCGGAAACTGATGGTGGGTGGCGATTCACCATCACTGAGACGCCGCTCCTCGTCAATGAATGCCACGAAATCGGTGAGTTCCTCGGACTGCATCGTTTGTTTACGGGAATCACGATGCAAGATTTGGAAAGTCCCTTTTCTGACGGCGTAAGCGCGGTTGCTGAGCATGTGAATTGCGGTCGCAGGTTGAGCATTGAGGGCCGCCTTCAGACACTTTTCAAGTTCGGCAACACCCCTGAAGCCAAGCACGTCGCAGGCATCAGCAACCTCATCAGCTGCAGCACTCTGGAAAAGCGAGCGTGGGAGTTGTACGACCGTCTGAGGAAAGGTCAGGGCCAGTTCTTCCCAGGCTGCCCGTGCCCTATCTCCAGCCTCGTCTGGATCGGCGTAGATGTAAATGACACGGCGACCCTGTGCAAGGTGCGAGGTGTGAGGCTGGGTGCTGGCCCCGGCAATCCCCTGTACAGCAATCCCGGTGTCCCGCAGCGCCCAGCTCACAGCAGCGCCATTCAGCTCGCCTTCCACCCAGATTTCACGGTCTGCCTTACCCAGATTCCGTGAACACCATGCGGGCGCACCCCCACCAGTGATGAGGTAGTGGTAACGCTGCGCTCCCTTCGGCAACGGATCTTGAAGGTTGCGGGCCTTGTAATTGATCAGCTTCCCATCTGTCCCCGGCACAGCGAAGGCCAACTTGGCTTGACTGGAATGGACGACCACGGAGAGAAAACCTTCCTGCGCGGCCTCCACCAGGCCCCGTTTGGCAAGGTGCTGAGCAGCCTCGACGTGTGACTCCGCATCGAACGGCTGCCAGCCCTTCAAGCTTTCCTCCACTGCTTCAGGGGTCAGCAGTTGAGGAGCAACAGTAGTTTGTTGCCTGGGAGCAGGTTTTGTTGTCGCCTTTGACTTCTTCGGGGCGCTCCCCTGTGCTTCAGGTAGTCGGTGCGTCAGGTCAGCGCGGTCAAGCAAGATCTTCGCAGCGTCTGACTTCGGGATCATCAGACAGGCCGTGATGTAATCGATGGCCCCACCCCCGAAATCGTCCGCACCATGCCGTTTGAATACAGCTCCAGACGAGGAATCGGAGTATGACAGGCTGGGATGCTCCTCCTGAAAACCGGGTCGGATGTCGCACACGGTGCCAGTTCGTTTCAGGCGTGTGGGCTTGAGGTTGACGTTCAACTCATTCGCCAGCCAGTGCAGCAGCGCCAAGGCATTGTTGTTTGGGTGTTGCAGGGCTTCAGCGAGCAGGTGTTCATCTTTCATGCCTGATCACCCCCAAGCTGGAAGTGGGCGAAAAAGTTACCGTGCTACCGACTGCTGACACTAATTTCCCCGCCTGCCGCCAATTTCGCTCGCAGCAGCTTGGTGAAGGAAAATTAGCCGTATGGAAAACAGTGTCCTGAACGAGGTTATTCTTGATCGAGGATGCTACGATGTTGGTGGCAAGCCCGGTCGTCCCACCGGGCACCATCATTTTTGGCCTCCTTCGGCGCAACTTTCCAGCCAGCGCTGAAATTCGCTCTGATAGATGAAGTAGGAGGGGCGCTGCGGGGTTCCGAGGTTGATGGTGCGGAGTTCCTTTTCACGAATAGCCTTGTACAGGCGGTCGCGGGGAATGCCGAATTTGCGGTGTAGGGCGATGGGTTTTTCGAAGGGTTCGAGGGCAAAAGTCATGTTTGCCTCCTTTGATGAATGAATAGGTTTACGCCACACTGTGTAAAAACAGCGTGTCGGTATCAGAAATCGCTGAGATGGTGTCTGCCATGGCATCAACGTGGCGAAACACTGTCAGCACTATTCTGAAAAGAAGTTTCTATGTTGCCAGCGCAAAAAACGCTGAGAGATCAAGGCAGCTCAGCTGTGCTGGAAGCGGTACTTCAGCAATGCGAGAGAGCCGATCTCAAATCAGCGTTGGGGCGGTGCAGTAGATGCCGTGGGTGGCACAGGACGGCTATGCCGTGGGCGCGGAGGTCTGCGGTTCTCCCTTCTGTCACTGACCAGCTCGCGAGCAAACACCAGGACATCAAGATCAGGAGACAGCTCCAAATCAAGGGTCATGCACAGCGCCTCCGCCTGCAGCGCTTTTTCAGCTCCAACAGCCTGTGCATAGGCGTCGAAGATAGCTCGGGCCGCATCGTAGCGACCGTATGCATGCAGTGCCACTCCCCAAGTCATGAGCATCATTGCCAACTCGGCAACGGATTTTCCGGCAAGCTCATCAGGCGTCCACCGCGCCAGTGCTTCCTCTTTAAGGTGCTCCGGCTCCATCCCACCGTACAACTGTCTCTTGTCAGCCAGACTGTTACGGGCCGCGCCGAAACGAATGTAGTTCTGACGCGCTTTGCGGTGGGCACGGCGGGAAGTCCCAGATTGGGGAAAAGGCAGATTCCGGAATGTCCCCAAGTGTGCATGTTCCATAGCATCCCAGTTTTCCGCGAGGAACTGCTGGTACGCGGCTTCCTGTTGCGGACTCATCTCCTCTTCAAGAGCCGTCCGACTGCATTCAGCAACGCCGCAGACCAAGTCCGCCATAACGTCTGGCGGGAGTTGGTTCTGAGCGTAACCGTATGTCATGGGCAGAAAATAGCACAGGTTTGTCAGCAGGGTATAGATCCTGTCTTCACGCCTGTTGGGTTTCGCCCACTTTTCGCCCACACCTTTCAAAAACCCAGCAGAATCACCCAGTAACCAGCAGTAACCAGCAGGCGTATACATACTGAATCATGCTGTCTTGGACGGAAGAAACAGGAACCAACAGGGCTGCAAGCCACCCTACAGGAAGACCTCTAGGCTCTCTCTTAATCAGCGGGTTATAGGTTCGATTCCTATACGACCCACCAGAAAAACCCCCGCCCAGCGCGGGGGCTTTACTTTGCCGTCTCTAAACGATGTGGTCTATTTCCGCCCTGTGTCCAAAACGTGTCCAAAACAGTTTGCTGGCCCTCTGTAGGTGGGCTGGCGACTCTCGGGAGGTGAACGTCTACCCTCACAGAGGTCGGAGCATCGGTTTATCACTTTCTCTCTCCCTCGCAGAAGTGGGATTGTGGGATTTGCTTCTGAATTTGTCGTTTCGGACAGCATCGACTCTAATCCCAAGACATAAATTTCCGCTCGAAACAGCCGTTTCTCCAGTGGGAATGGGTGGTTCTGGCCGAAGAACCAGAATCCACGAAATCCAGAATATCCGAAAAAGGCCCGAATAGTGCGCTTTTACGGGTAAAAATAGACGAAATAGTCTGGATTCAAGAATCTTTTGCTGTTTAGGCTCTATAAGTGGCATCCTTCCGCTTCACAGTCCAGACCAGTCTGATGCGCTTCAAGTTATCTAATCCGAATTAGCCTAATCAAGATTATACTAATTGGTATGTTTTTAGGTCGTCTTCAGGAACTCAGCGCTTTACAGGCCGAGTATGCCCGGTCACGTCCCTCCCTGATTCTTGTTCGCGGGCGCAGGCGGGTCGGCAAGTCCACCCTGATTCTGAAGAGTCTGGAAGGCAGGCCACACATCTACTATCAGGCGAATCGGTTGACCTCCTCCGAAAACCTCTCTCTCCTGCGCCAGACCGTCCGGGAGGTGCTGGGTGACGACCCGGTGCTCGACGGTCTGAACAGTTGGGCAGCGGTACTGCTTTACCTCGCTCGGCTGTCCGTATCTCGCCCTGGCCTGACCCTCGTGCTCGACGAATTTCCTTACCTGTGTGATGGAGATGCTGCTTTGCCCTCCATCGTTCAGCAGGTTTGGGACAGGGTGCAGGCGGAAAGTTTGTCCTTCAATCTGGTGCTGTGCGGTTCAAGTATCGCGTTCATGGGGGAACTGCTGGCCGAGAGAAATCCACTCCACGGCAGACAGACCTTTTCACTCGACCTCCCGCCTCTGAGTTACCGTGAAGCCAGTGAACGCTTCCCTGACTGGTCGCTGTCCGACCGGGCCTACGCCTTTGCAGTGTTTGGAGGCATGCCCTATTACCTGGCGCTGTGTGAACCGCAGGAATCGCTGAAGGAAAACGTCATGCAGGTCATCCTGCGAAACGGCGCACCCTTGCATGACGAACCTACTCACCTCTTGCAGGCGGAACTTCAGAACGTGGCCCGCTACGCCACCATCCTGCGGGCCATTTCGGACGGTTGCACCACCTGGGGCGAGATTCTGAACCGTGTGCCGGAACTGGAAAGCAGCCAGCACCTCAGCCCCTACATCGGCAAACTGGAAGAACTGCGCCTGGTCGAGGTGACCCGTTCGCTGGACGCCCCACCCAAAGGCCGCAACCGCCGATACCGACTGGCCGACCCTTTTCTGGCCTTCTGGTATCACTTTGTTCTGCCGAACTCCTCGGCTCTGGAGGCTGGACAGTCCGAAGCGGTCTGGCAGCATGTCATCACTCCAAATCTGGATAAATACATGGGGGACGTGTTCGAGCGTATCTGCCGGGATTACCTGCGACTCTACGGTCAGGAACGCTTCGGAATGCCCGCCCGTGAGGTCGGTTCTATCTGGTCGGGCGACTTCGATGTGGATGTGGTGGCAACACTGCTCGATGAGCAGGTGGTCTACGGGGAATGCAAATGGTGGAAAGACCCGGTGGGGCAGAATATCCTCGACCATCTGTGCGAGAAGACCCAATCCGTCAAATACGGCAAGGGTGAGCCGCAATACGCCCTGTTTGCCCGGTCTGGCTTTACGGAAACTATTGAGAAGGAAGGCGTACACCTGCTGGGCCTGGCGGCCCTTTATGGTCAGGAAGAGTCAAATCCCGACTCCATTCAATATTCGCGAATTTAGAATAAACTGAGTCATGAAGCCTGTGGATACCATGGTCGCGGCAAAACTGGTCAGTGTAGCGCTAGTTGGGATTTCCTACGCTGGCTTGGCTGAGGCCCTGAATATCAGCAGTGCCGAGGCCCATGCCGCCGCGAAACGACTGGTCAAGGCCAGCCTCTTCAAAGATCAGGGGCGAAAGGTGCCTTACCCCAGAAGGCAGGCTCTGCTGGAGTTCTGGGTGCATGGCCTCAAGTACGTTTACCCTGCAGAACTGGGCGCACCTGCCAGGGGCATTCCCACTTCTATCGGTGCTGCTCCACTGCAACAGGAATTTTCGACGCCAGACGGTGGTGTCCCGGTCTGGCCCAGCCCTGAGGGAACGGTGCGTGGCCCGGCCCTCACGCCGATTCATCCCAGTGTTCTGAAGGCCATGACCGACGAAAGGGTGTATGAACTCCTGAGCCTGATCGATGCCCTCCGTGAAGGACGAATCCGCGAACGGGAGCGGGCAGCGGAGTTCCTCAAAGACCGCCTCTATAGTTGGTGCTGATGCCCTCGCCTACCGCACTCATTGAACAGGCCGCCCTGGAGTTGCAGCCCCTCCTGGAGCGACTGGTCTTCGTGGGTGGGGCCACGGTGGAACTGCTGCTCACGGACAAGGCGGCAGGCCCCGTGAGGCCCACGAACGACGTGGATGTCGCTACCCATGTGAGCAGGCGGAGTGAACTGTCGAAACTGGAAGAACGCCTGACAGGTCTGGGTTTTGAACCCGATCAGGAAGGCCCCCTCTGCCGTTGGAAGAAAGGCAGCCTGGTACTGGACGTGATGACCGACGACGGTGAGATGCAAGGCTTCACGAATCCCTGGTATGCCTCCGCGATTCAGCATGCCCGGCAGGTCACCCTGCCCTCAGGGAGGACGGTTCGTGTGCTCGATGCCCCACACCTGATCGCCACGAAACTGGTGGCCTGGCGAGACCGTGGTCAGGGAAGCATGTTCAGCCATGACCTTGAGGACATCCTGATGGTGCTGGACGGCAGGCCGGAGTTGAGTGATGAACTCCGCGCCGCACCGCCTCCTCTTCAGGACTTCGTGCGTCAGGAATTCGCTTCCCTGCTGGCTCACCCTGATTTCGAGGAAACCCTACAGGGCACCTTCACGGAGAAAGGACGTGACACGGTTGTGCTGGAAAGGGTCAGAGTGATTGCCGTCTTGACTCCCGGGCCTTGACCCGTCAGGAATCACTTTTCTGTCAGCAGTGAAACCAGGCTGACCCCAAGTGCCTGGGCGAGCAGAGACATCGTGTCAATAGGCAGATTCCTTTCCCCACGCTCGATCTGAGCGATATACGACCAGTTCATCTGTGCTTCGGCGGCAAGGTCTTCAAGCGTCCAGCCACCTTTCTGCCGTTCCTCACGAAGCCGACGACCGAAAATCAGTCGCTCCTGTGAGGGCGGACGTTCATGGCGAGGAGCTTCAGGCATTCCTTCACCCTGACGCGCCTACCAAATTGCCTCCAGTGAGTAATTGTACTATTATTAAGTGGACAAATACGTTTAGAGCATAAAACAGGGTTGACTGCTCTACGAGGTTCACTATGAAGCGAATTGCCCTCACGACCGTCCTCGGCCTGACGCTGCTTTCCAGTTGCCAGAACAACAAAGCCCCAGACGCTCAGGCGCTCCTGGGTATCGCGCAGCAGGCCCATCCCACGGTGCCTTACTGCACCGAAATCAATCCCTATGGCCCGTACATCATCGGCCACACCCTGCAGGTGTCGCACAACGACAGGAAGGTCGACCCGCGCTTCGCCCAACTCGAAGGAACCAAGCTCATCACCATTTCGCCGCCCCCGGCTGGCTATGACCCCAATTCTCTCGACGACTACACCGAAACAGTTACCCCGAGCGCAACGATGCTCAGCATTGCCAAGGACGTGATGCAGCCCGGGGGCAAGACGATTTGCCGAGGCGACCTCAAACTGACCGAGGTCACCGAGGTGACCAAACCTCAGAACGGCGTGATTCAAGCCAGAGGACACTACACCTACACGCCGAAAGCCTGGAATACGCCAGCAATCGAAGAACTCTTCCACTTCCCCGGCAAACCGGAGACGGAGCGTCCGCTCACGTTCCGGCAGATGCAGGACAACTCGTGGAAACTCGACGAAAACCAGTAAACAAGGGCTGAAAATGACCAAAAAGACAGGAGAAGTGGAATTTTATAGGGACGCGGGTGTCACGGTCACCAGCGCCAGGTTCTCGACGAACGGTCAAACGATTGCAATGAGTGGCGTGACCTCCGTCTCGATTCACAAAGACCCTATGGGGGCGATTGAGGTGGGCTGCCTCATTACTGGTTTGCCGCTCCTTTACTGGGGATTCACGTCCCCGGACGCGAGGCCTGTGTTGCTTCTCGGCTTCGCACTGGTCGGTTTTGCCGCGTGGATTATCAGCAAGCCAGTTTATTCGCTGATCTTGACCTCGAATTCTGGCAAAAAGAAGATGCTGAAAACGAAAAACAAGGAGCGCCTGGTCAAAATCGCGGCGGCAGTCGAAGATGCCGTTATCTACCGTGGCTGAACTTTCCACGTCGACAGCAGGAAGAAATCATTGATATCCCTTTGAGTCTTCCCGGATACCCCCGTCGCAAAAAGATCGCTGCCTCTTTAATCGGATGGTCTACTTCCTGCAGGCAACGTTGCCAAGTGACTGTTGTGAGCCACTGAGTCCGGATGTCCTGTTTGGTCTGCCAGTCAGTATGTCCATGTCGGGAGAACCAGCAAGGCCACTTTTGAAGCCACCAAAAATAAGGCTGTGCGAAAGCCAAATGTTCGCACAGCCAATTCGTTGAAGTTATCTGTTACTACCCAAGAAGTTCCTCGCGGCCCCTGACTTTCTAAGATTAGGAAGAGCGCTTGATTCACAGCATCCTTCGTGACGCTATTCTTGCCCCTGGTTCCCGGAATGTCCGGAAGACACCGGAGCAGACAAAATTAATAACGCATTTGGGACTCTATAAAGTCTGAAGAGAGATCAACGCCGAGATTCCGGATAAAAACTGTTTCTTCAGAGACGTAACGAAAGAGCAGAGCGTAAATTTCAAAATCGCCTGCTCGCTCCAACTTCTCCAACAACGATTGGCTGCTGGGATGGTGGGAATCCTGCAACTCGTATCTGATGTAGCGGAGAGTAATGGCCTCGGTCATGGTCCCGTTGAAAGTGTAGAAGAGGCACTCGACTTCCCCGTCTTCCAGTTCGGGCAGATTGTAATAGCCCATGCGGAGGCCCTGAGCCAGAAGAGTCAGCGTTTTTTCAAGCGAGCCGAATCTCTTGAGTTCGAAAGCGTCAGCAGAAGAAATCTTCACGGCGATGTCGCCGGATTCCGCCTTGATTTGAGCTTTTTCTTCGTCAGTGTACGTTTTCATAACGTCATTTCCTGTAGTGCATACGGTTTTGCCGTCATGCCGATAGATGGTCTTGGTGTGGGTTCTACCTGAGAATTGGAGGGCAAGAGGTCAACAGGTTCCCTGGAGAGAGTGGCAACCAGGTTGACAATCTCTTTCACCCCTTATGGCGGCACGGAGGTGCGACAACGATACTCGTCGTCAGTGGAATCTGTTCCGGCTTCTTCTTTTCTCAAGGACACACGCAGTTTTTTCTGTTCCTCATGGTTTGAATGAACGTAAAAATCGGTGGTGGTAGAGATCTTGGCGTGACCGAGGTGTTTGCTGATAGCCGTGATGGAATGCCCTTCAGCGACAAGGAGCGAGGCGCGAGTGTGACGCAATTTGTGTGGCGAGAGTCGGGGCACCTGAGCCATGTCGCAAATCCGCTGCATCGCCTGGCGGAGCGTGTTGTGCAGGAGTGGGAGTTGCTGTTTCGCTACTCCCGCTTTGCGCTGTGGTTGCCGCAGGAACGCGAACAGATAATCCGTTTCGGGCTGTCCGGTAGACGCTGCTTCAATTTTCGAGAGTTCCAGTCGCCTATTCAGGATTTCGACCGCTTCCGCTTCCAAAAAGACGAGGCGGTTGGACTCTTTGGTTTTGGTTTCGTTCTCGTACACTGTGCTCCGAAACTCAGAACGGGTTTTGGTAACGGCAATGGCGATTGTGCCGTCCTCCTGAACCAGAATGTCCGAGCGGCGCAGCGCCGTGAGTTCCCCAATGCGTAACCCCGTCCACAGGAGGAAACTGATTGGCAGGCCAAGCGGTTCCTTGGCGCAGACTTCAAGGAGACGGATGGACTGTTCCCGGTCATAGGAACGAACCTGCGCCGTCACCTTCTTACGCCGCTGCGGTTTTGCATCCCGGGTCGGGTTCTGCGAGGGCGGAAGGAGTTCTTCAGCAATGGCCCATTTGTATGCACCGGAAAGTAGCGAAGCGATCTGTCTCTGTCCACTGTTCCCGAGTTTCTGTGCGGTGAGTTTCTGGTAGTAGGAGCGCAACATTTTCGGCGTGATGGCCCCGGCTTTCTGGGAGCCGAGATGCGGCTTGATGTACGTGGCGTGCAGCGAGGCGTTGTGCAGGGTGGTGCGAAACGACCAGCGACGGTCTTTCTCGTCCTCGTTGGCCTGAGGGTCGTGCGCCATGTAACTGCGGTAACTCTCAAGCAGGGTATCGAGCGTGAGGTTGTCAGCCCTCGGCATATCCCCATGCCGGGCTTTCTCGCGTGCCTCCTGCGCATCCCGCCGCGCCTCGGTCATCGTGCGGCTTGTGCCGGTTGCCCGGCCCTTGGTGCCGTCTCGGTATTCGACGGTGATCCGCTACCGGATGTGGCCGCTCGGCAGTGTCTTGAAACTGCCTTCGTTGTGGCCTCGTTTCTGCTTCATAACTTCACCTTAAAGATCGGAATTCTGTTTGCCAAGCGGCAAAAACAAAGAAAAATGCCAGCGTACGGAGCAGCACGCCAGCGTGAATATTTGTCTAGATATGTGGCGGGTTTCTGTCTCTGGTGGCCCCCTGCAACCAGTTGAGTCTGAGGTCATGCGAGCGGATGAACTTGAGGCAGATTGACCCCAAGAAGCGGGATGGCGGTCGTCGTGACCAGTGTCGGCGGATCAAGCAGGATAACCTCGCCTTGAAGCGCATATTTACGCTCGTCCAATTCCTTACCGACGAGCACGAAACTTTGCCCCGTGGAGGTCACGGCGATCTGGGTATCACCAATATTTCTGGTATGAGCGAGCAGGATGATCTCGTCACCAATTCTGGTATCGGAGTAGTCCGTATATGACAGACCATCTTCCCGACCAGCATCGACTGGACGACAGTCATGCAGTAGCAGTGCGACCTGTCTCCTGCGTACCAATTCCCCGGTCACTTGTACCCGCATGCCATTTGGGGGGAGCCACGAAAATGGTTCACCAATCAGCAGTAGCTTCTGCTCGTGCTGCTGGAGATACGTTTTACCGAGATGCCTGAAAAACTGACCTTCAAAGCAGAGGAATTCGCCATCCGCGATGAACGAAATCTGGGTCAAATTGACTCTGGGATAGGTCTGTACCATGCGTACCTTCCTGTAATGGATTAATCACCTATTTCGATAGTGATATGAACGAAAAGACCCGCCAACGGCGGGTGATGTTGTTGAAGGCGTTGAGGCTGTTTCAAGGGTGGCTTTTTTGCGATACGGGCTGTCAAAACGGGAAGTGGGCAGCCGACAATTTGGTGAAAGGGTACAGTTCTCTGGTGAGGTTGTTTGCAAGTTGAGCGCATTTCCGTCGGTTGCCCACGCCCCGGCTTTGCCACTTCAGCCTGCAAAGGAGGCTGTGTTCATCCCTGCACCCTCGCCGTGTACTCACCTGACAAGGCAAAAAATATCCGGGAACTCAGCCCGGATGCAGGGGGAACGAGTGCTCCTACCACCACTCGGTCAGGAGGACGTTGCCATGGAGTTGCTGCCCAAAGAGGGTCGTCAGCACCCGCTGTCGCCGGGCGTGGGAGACGCCCCACACCGTCCTGAACCCTCGCTCGGAGAAGGTCGTCAGTTTGGTCTGGATGGTGTCACGACTGTAGGTTCCGTTGTCGTATTCGAGAGCAAGTTCAGCACCATCCTCAGCAGTCCAGAGGGCATCCGGCGACTCGAGTTTGATGAGTCCCCGGAATTCGGCCCTGTACCTCTCCGGGTCAGGAGGGATATCCAGAAGGTGCCGCATACACCCGGTTCCGGCCCGGTGCGCCAGGCGGGAGTCGGCCTGCTGAGCGAGGCGGCGGTCTAAGGTCAGGAAGCTCACGCGGGTTTCACTGGTCGCCTGCCGTGGCGAGGTGCGGAGTGTAGTGATGACCTGAAGAGCTTTGAGGAGATCGGCGGCCTCGAGGCCATAGAACCGTCTGAGTAAAGCCACACTCATGACGCCGTCGACCTCAATGCTCTGGAGAGCAGCAGCAACCCTGACGCTCCTTTCCTGCTGGAGAATGTGCAAAACGTGTCCGGGGAAATCGAGGTACTTCGGATTGGTTTTCCATTCCTCGCCTCCTAGATATGGCCCCTCCGCAGGCTGTTCCGGATGGGGGCCTGGATGCTGGTACCGGGCGAGCATACTGCCGCTGATGGTCTGCGGACGAACCTCCAGAACCTTCAGGAAAGACCCGTATCTCTCGGCTAACCGCCGTCCCTTCTTCGCATTCGGCACAGCCAGGATGACCGTAAAGTTGTGGAGCAAGGCCTGACTCTTCAGTCGCTCTGCAACGCGACCGATGTGCCTGCGCGAGAAGCCGTCTGCCGTCACTTTGGCGCAGAAGAGCGCGGGGCCATCCGGTGTAATCACCTCGCAAAACCTGTGGGTCGTATCGAAGGTTTCCAGATCGACAGTCTCTGATGCGGTGCTCTGACGCCAGCCCAGGTGCTGCAGGGCCAGCCGGGTGTACGCCATGTTGATATGCCACTCGGTGCTGCCGGAATACTCCAGTGAACCGTATACAGCGCGTTGCCCGGCAGCCGAGAGCAGAACGAGTGGCCCGATTTCCGTGGAAGTTACTGTCAGGAGTTTATCCTCCACAAATTGCCGGAAGCGTTCGTTGGGGAGGTGTTGCCTCACCTCCTGCTCTGTCCAGGCGTAGTCAGCGCTGTAGAGCCTGTGCAGAAGATGCCGCTCTGCTTCCGTCAGAGGGATCTCAGACTTCTTCATCGCGCTTTCCGTCCCCGGCGGGCAGGTTTGTCTCTGGTCAGCCGCAGTCGCCGCAGGCTCAACAACCGCTCGAAATCGTCTGCACCCTGTTCGAGCCGAGTCAGGCTGGTTTCCAGGTTTCCGACATGCCGCAGTACCGCGTACCGCGATTCCTGGCGCTGCTCATTCAGCCAGGTCTCAAAGCGTTCGTCGGGGAGAACCAGTTCCTCCTGCTGCTCCAGGGTGACTTCCTCCCCAAGCTCAGTGAGGATGGTTTTTTTGAACGTTTTGCCGATTTCGGGCAAGGCGCGAATGACTTCAGCAGCGACTCCGGCCTCCCAGTTCCTGAAAATCAGGTGGCACTCGATAGCCGGTATGGACTTGACGATGGCGCTCAGGCGGACAGGCGTGGTGGGCATCCTGGGCTGGGTGGTGGGGACAGCCTGCTTGACTTCAACAGCGGGTTTGAGCGGTGTCTGGGCGGTGGCTTCGGGCTGAGCGGGAAAGGGCAGGGCGGGCCGGTCATCGTTTGGATTTGTCATGCCTCATGGTCACTGCGCGAGGGTGGATCCGCACCCTGGTGTGCCAGCCTCAGCCTGCCCCGTAACGCTCAATCCCCGCCAGGAGGACGTTGCGAGCACCGACCTGGTGGGCGTTTCCACGGTGTCCACAGCGGTCACAATGGAACGAGTCACCTCTGCGCTGGCCCTTATAGAGAACCCGTTCCCGTTCACGGCAGCAGGGGCAATAGGTGCTCGTGAACCTGGCTGGTAACCGCTTAAAGAGGTGCTGTGCGGTGTGCATGTACTGACTGAGACTGCTGAAATGGTAATCGTGAATGGCCCGGTCACGAGCATCGAAAATGAAATTTCTGTTCATCCCCTTGTGGCTGAGCTTTTCGGAAAAGACGTGTGAAGCGTGGTAATTCAGCCAGGCAATGACAGCCTCAGTATCCAGGCGGCCACTCGCGTAAGTCAGGTGCTCGTGCAGTTTTCTGGCCCCCGGAGTCAAGCTCATGACTTTCACGGCATTGAGATGGCTGAGGGAGGTGGGCTTGAATTCCTGGCTCTGTCCGGCAGCGGTGTAGGCATAGGCAACCGGGTCGAGACCGACATCCAGGCCAACCGCCACTTTGTTCTGGCCTGTTCTCCCGGATCGGTACTGGGACTGGCAGGTCAGGCCCAGGAGCCAGTCACCTTTGAGGTTTTGCCGAAGATAAGTCTGCTCTGGTCGCCAGATGGATTTGTATGTGGTCGGCTCCTTTACCAGACGCGGGCGTGGATCGGGTTGTCGCCCCCTGCTGACCCGGGATTCGAGCAGAGCGACAAACCGCTCAGGAGACCAGTCGGGTTCGGGATGTCGCGCTGCTTTCAACAGGACATCGATGTCCGGGTACTGCTCGAATCCCGGAGAGGCGAGAACCATCGCGCGGTAAGCGGTGGTTGGCTGGTGGTTTAACTGCGCCATGATTTCCTGCCCGGCGATGGTCAGGAGTTCGTCGTTGATGACCTGTATCCGGCTGGCTGGACTGAGTTGATAGGTCAGGTCGCCGCGTGGCCCGCACTGGTTCGCACGGCAGGCAATGAGGTGATTTTGGTCGATGAGGTCGCTGATGGTGGAGTAGCTCGGGCGGAGGATCTTCATCCAGTGGTGATCGGTGGTGGTGTAGGGCATGGAACTCCGAAATGGCAACGCCGCCCACGGTGGACGGCGTCTTGAGTGAACTGGGTTTTGTAAAGACGAGGGTGGCTGTACGACATTGAAAACCCACTCGATTTAGCGGGTTTTCAGGGCATTTGAGTCGTTTTTAAGGCAGTTAGAGGTATTCCAGGTGATTCCTTTTTTGGCCCAGACCCGCTTTCAGGGGAGGTAGAGCCTGATGGTTGGTGTACTGTCTCACCACACCGCGCAGCGGTGATTCTTTTCAGAAAGGTGTAGTCCTTGCACCCTGTTTCAGCGGTCACCCCCCTGTCTCTTCCATGCATCAGATGCAGTTGTCTTCCATGTCCACTAAACTGTGCTGACCGTGACCACCGAAGCCGACACTTGCCGCCAGTACGTCCTCCCGAAGCTCTACGCGGCGGGCTGGACAGACGAGCAGATCAAGGAACAGCGCACCTTCACGGATGGCCGCATCCTGGTGACCGGGCGCAACGCCAAACGTGGCAAGCAGAAACGGGTGGACTACCTGCTCTACACCCGGCGCGACTACCCCATCGCCGTGGTGGAAGCCAAGGCCGAGTACCTCTCCCCGGAGCAGGGTCTCCAGCAGGCCATCGACTACGCGACTGTCCTCGATCTGCCTTTCGCCTACAGCACCAACGGCAAGGGCATCGTCGAACACGACATGCTCACCGGGCAGGAACGTGACCTCGAAGAGTTCCCCTCCGCCTCAGAACTCACCAACCGCTACCGTGCCCACCGGGGTCTTCCACCGGAGGTGGAAGACAGGCTGCTGATCCCCTACCACCTGGGTGACCGCATCCCCAGGTACTACCAGACCATCGCCATCCAGCGAGCCTCGGAAGCCATCCTCAAAGGTCAGCAGCGCATCCTGCTGACCCTGGCCACCGGAACAGGCAAGACCGAGATCGCCTTTCAGATTGCCTGGAAACTCTGGCAGGGCAAGTGGAATCTCAGCGGCACCTCCCGCAAGCCCCGCATCCTCTTTCTGGCTGACCGCAGCATTCTGGTGGACGACCCCAAGGACAAAGCCTTCGCCCCCTTCGGTGATGCCCGCCTGAAAATTGAGGGCGGGCAGGTCAACACCAGCCGCGAGATGTACTTCGCCACCTATCAGTCCCTCGCGGAAGACGAGAGTCGGCCTGGGTTGTACCGCCAGTTTCCACCGGACTTCTTCGACCTGATCATCGTGGATGAAGCCCACCGTGGTTCGGCCAGTGAGGAGAGTTCGTGGCGGGACATCCTCGACCACTTCAAATCCGCCACCCAACTGGGCATGACCGCGACTCCCCTGCGGGAAGACACCCGTGACACCTATGCCTACTACGGGCCACCCATCTACACCTACAGCCTGGCCCAGGGGATTCAGGATGGGTTCCTCGCCCCCTATCAGGTGCGGCGGATCGTGACGGATGTGGACGCGGTGGGCTGGAGGCCCACCCCTGGCATGAAGGATCTGTACGGCAGGGAAATCCCGGATGGCGAGTACGGCACCAAAGATTTTGAAGCTACCCTTTCTCTGATTCCCCGGACGGAAGCGGTGGCGAAGCATCTGGTGGAGTACCTGAAGTCCACCGACCTGATGGCGAAGACCATCGTGTTCTGTGTGGATCAGGAACACGCCCTTCAGATGCGGAGTGCTATAGCCCGACTCCTGCCTGAGCAGATGAGGCAGTACCCGGACTTCGTGGTGCGGGTGGTCGCGGATGAAGGGGACATCGGCAAAGGTCACCTCGCCAAGTTTCAGGACGTGGAAGAGGAAAGCCCAGTCATCCTGACCAGCAGCAAACTGCTGTCCACGGGTGTGGATGCCCCGATGGTGAAGAACGTGGTGCTGTTCCGGGTGGTGGGGACGATGGCGGAGTTCAAGCAGATCATCGGACGCGGTACCCGCGTCCGCGAGGATTACGGCAAGTTGTTCTTCACCATCCTCGACTACACCGGCACCGCCACCCAGAAGTTCGCTGACCCTGAGTTCGACGGTGAACCAATAGACACCATCGAGATTCCCATCGAAGCCACCACCGACACTGGAGGCGACCTCCCCGAACCGCCAGACCCCGAACCCAGACCCACAGGCCAGGGCAGCCTGAAGGGAGATGAACCCAGCGAACCGAGGAAACTGGTGGTGCGCAACGGCCTGACGGTGAAGATTCTGCACGAGACCGTGCAGGAACTGGATGCACGGGGCAAGCAACTGCGAACCGTGGAGTTCACCTCGTATGCAGCGGAACAGGTCAGAAGCCTGTACCTGACTGCCGAGGACTTCCGGAACCACTGGGCCGACCCGCGTGAACGCCAGGCCATCATCGCGGCTTTGGAAGAACGGGGCGTGGCCCTGGAGCACCTCGAACAGGTGATGGACAGGCCTGACAGCGACCCGTTCGACCTGCTCTGCCATATCGCCTTCAACGCTCCACTAAAAACCCGCAAGCAGCGGGCTGACGATGCAAGGAAGAAGAAGCAGGATGCCTTCTCGACTTACGGGCCGATGGCCCATACCGTCCTGGATCAGTTGCTCGACCAGTATGCCGAGCATGGGATTGACGAACTGGGTACGAATGCTGACGTGTTCAAGGTGCTTCCCGCCACGAGACATATGAACCTGAATGAGGTAGGCCGGGCCTTTGGTGGACTGCCAAAGCTACGGCAGTTACTAGATGAACTACCGGTACTAATCTACGCCTAATCAATCGGGTTAAATATTACTGCGCACTAAGTTAAGATGGTTACACAGTAAAAATTCTCTCTCCATCCTATCATAACTTTTGAGGATCCATGTTGAATGCCGCAAATTTAATCAATGCTCTCGACTATAACCACAGCCCTAACTGGAACGATATTGAGCTGGCGGCCCTGGCGGCCTGACAAACTTTATGAGAGAACGTCCCCGATAGGGGACAATTTCTGTTTGTGACGACAAAAATAGTCTTCGGGGACGTCCCCCGACTCTACCAGAATGTCCGACCCTTCCTCAGCGCCCTTGCCTGGAACGATGTCCGCAACGCGGACACCTGTGCCTGGCTTGTTGCAGGCTGTCTGGAAAGCCGAATCTGCTCCATCCCTGCGTGGGTGAGCGGGCGAATCTCAAAAGCGCAGTTCGCGCAAAGCCGAGAGATTCAGGCCCGCAGGTTTCTGGAGAACCCGAAGGTTGATCCCTTCGAGATCTATGCGCCGCTGGTCTTCCAAGCCC
>NZ_SMMH01000039.1 GCF_004634215.1 Deinococcus fonticola
GGGCGTGGCTTGCGTTGGGGACAGGTGAAAACCATCTGGAGCTTGCGGTTGAAGGTCGCGCTCGTCCTCATCGCTTATAATCTCCGTTTCCAGAACTTCGGCCCTGTCAACCCCTAATCGCCGTGAGGTCTTCCCGGAACCCGCCGGGCCACACATGAAAACGACTCGGCTCATGCCAGGAGCTTAAACGCCTGCCTGTATCTCTTCCTAAGCAGTTTCGCTAGAGCTGCGGCGCGTACTGGGTAAGCGTCCTGGCTTACGCCCCCGGAGGGCCGTTAAACTGGCCTCACTTCCAAGGAGATCACCTGTGAGATTGCGTCAAATCCACTGAATTCACCGTGAACCGCCCCAGCGTCGTTTTTGTGCGGGCGGAAAGTTTCTCGTGTTTTCAGGAGGTTTGACGTGGCGCATTGGGCCCATTCTTTTTACGAGTTGCAGCAGCAACTGACGGGGTGTTACAGCGCCCCTGTGCATCCTTTCCATTACGAGTGTGTGCAGCAAATTCAGGAGGCTGTGCCCGCGGGTTCACTGCTGGAACTGGGCGCCGGCGGCGGGCAGTTTGCGGTGGCCGCCGCACGGGCGTTTCAGGTCACGGCGCTGGAACTTCGTCCTTCCGGCACGGCGCATACTCTGAAACTGGCCGCTGAGCATAGCGTGACCCTCGAGGCAGTGACAGGCGATTTCTACACGGTGCCGTTGCCACGCGCATTTGATGTGGTGTGCTACTGGGACGGTTTCGGCATTGACGACGACGCAGGGCAACAGCACCTGCTCCGGCGCGTGCATGACTGGCTCACACCGACTGGCACAGCCTTCATCGAGGTATTCAGCCCGTGGTACTGGTCGAAATATGCTGGTTACAGCCGCGAGTGGACGACCCCGCAACCCTCCAGACAAACCTACGGTTTCGATGCGGAGGGCAACCGCATGACCGACACTTACGCCCCTGACGGCCAGCCCGCGCGAACGCAAACGCTCCGGTGCTACTCGCCCGCAGATTTCCTTTTGCTGCTGAATGGAACGGGCCTGACCCTGACTAAAGCGCGTCCCGGCGGCCACTACGACCCTGACGCGCAGGTGTGGACGCCCGCTGTTCCCCTTTCCGAGTGCATGACCTGGACAGCCGTTCTGAAGCGTTCCTGACGGTCACTGCTGCGCTTTCAACTTCTGTTTCAAGTCCGCCAGTTCCTGCTGACTGGCTTTCACGGCGGCGAACTGATGCTGAATGAACGCCCGCAAGTCGGCGGGCATGTCCATTTCGCTCAGAACATCTGCATACTTCTGAACGGCGATGTCCTCGCCGCGCTGGCACTCGGAAACCACCGCGTAGTCCCCGCGTCCGGCCACGGCGTCGCGGACGTTCAACCAGGCGCGGTGAAGGGCGGCGCCCAGGGTACTGTGCTCGAACGGTTGGGCGCCCAGGTCGATGATGCGTTGCCGGACGGCTTCCTCGAACTCGGCCCGCTGCCCGCTGCGGCGGCGCAACAGGTCGGCCAACGCCGGGTCAGTGGCGTGCGCGGCGGCGTCTGCGAAGCCCTTCTGACCGTCCCGCAGGGTCTTGAGCAGGTACTGAAGCTGGTTGACCGTCGTTTCCTGAAGCATGGAGCCAGTCTATTCCGGCTGGCCTAAATCGAGCTGGAACGGCGCTTTCAACCCGGCCTCGGCCACGTCGCGCGCCACCTGCGGGGCGTAATTCAGGGCCAGAACCGCCCGGTAAGTGCGCTGCGCCAGTTCACGCTCACCCAGCGCGTCGCGCACCTGCCCCAGCCGCGCCAGCGTCAGGCCCGCCAGGCTGCGCGGCAGGTCGTCGGTGAGGGCGTGCGCGGCCTTTTCCAGCATTGCCCGCGCCGCCGTCAGTTCACCCGCCGCGAAGTAGATGCTGGCGGCGGCGGCGTCCAGCTCGGCTTTCGGCGTCACGGCGTCGCCGCTTTCGCGGGTCAGGGCGTCCAGCAGGGCGTTCAGGTCGTCGTCCTCGCCCAGTTGCCAGGCGCGGTCGGCCAGCGCCCGCAGGCGGCTGGTTTCGCCGGGCTGGAAGGTGGTCAGGTCGGGCGTCCCCGCGCCGGGCAGCAACTCCAGCAGGCGCGGCAGGTCGTCCAGCGACACCAGCACCGCGCCGGACTGCCCCTCCAGCGCCTTGACCAGTTCCCCCAGGCGTTTCTCGCGCCACACCGTGCCCGGCCCCTCGTCGAGTTGCTCGCGTAAGGTGTCGTGGTACGTCCTGACCGCCTGCATGACCCCTTCGCCCAGCACCGTCGCCGGCGACAGGGGAGCGCTCAGCACTTCCGCGAACACCCGTTCCGAATGGCCCGCCGCCCGCAGGCGCTCACGGCCCTGGGGGTACTGTTGCAGATACTCGGCCAGTTTGTCCTGATCGGCTTGCGCCCAGGCCCAGTCCGGCGCGAAGCCCTCCACGATCTCGATGCCCGCCGCCGGCAGCGCGTCTCTGAGCGGGTGATCCGCGTCCGGCCCACTGGCCCACAACACCCGCGAGGCCCCCAGGGAGCGCAGCACCTCCACCACCGTCCCCGCATTGAACTGCGGTTGCAACCGAAACAGATCTCCCAGATCAGGGACGAGCAAAAGCGTCATGGCCTGACTTTAGAGCATTGCCAGAAGAACGCAGGGCTTTTTGGCCGAGCGGCGCGAGTAAATTTAAGTCAGCAGGACGAAGAATAGAGTCAGGTGGGTGCCTTTCCATGCTTGACGGAATTTGGAGAACGGCTCTGGCGTGACCAGGTGACGTGAGGATCACACTTGCACGGGGCCTGTCCACAAGTTCAAATCAGGGCAGCATGACCGACACCCACACCATCTGGCGCGGCCTCGATCCTGACGCCACCAGCCTCGAACACCTGAGTTTGCAGCCCTGGTCGCAGGCCACCGGAACGGTGGTGAAAACCTTCGATGCCCATGGCTACGCCCTGAATTACAGCGTGAAGATTGGGCACGGCCGCTTTCCTGAACGGGTGGCCGCCGTGGTCGCCGGTGGTGCCCGCCTGACGCTGACGCGGGATGCCGGGGGCCTCTGGAGGGACGCAGAAGGCCACGAGCGCCGCGACCTGCGGGGAGCGACGGATGTGGACATCAGCGCCACACCGTTCACGAATTCCATACCGCTGCGTCGTCTGAACCTTGCCGTTGGTGCGGTGGCTGAGCTTCTGGTGGTCTGGATCGGCATTCCTGACCTGAAGGCGCGCCCCGTCCCGCAAAGGTACACGCGTTTAAGCCCGCACACCTACCGCTACGAGAACCTGACCAGCGGTTACCGCAACGAGATCATCCTGGATGCTCGGGGCCTGGTGGCGCTTTATCCGGGGGCCTTTGAGCAACTGGACATCCTGAACAGTTAATTCTCTTTGATCACAGCGCCCCGCTGTGCCAGCTCGGCCACGAAGGCCTCCGGGTCAGCGGGCGTCAGGAAATAGGCTTTCGCGTTCGCCTGCACGATCACGCCGCCCCGCGTGGCCGATGATGCGGCCAGCACATTCTTCAAGCCGTCGGCATGAAACAGGTAATTCCCGGTGTAGTACCCCGGCAGGCCGGTGCCGCCCATCTTCAACCCCAGATGTCCCGCCGTGCGCCACACGGTCATGCCGTTCAGGGGTAGGCGCGTCTGGCCCGTCATGTGCGAGACCACCAGCGCGTCCGGTTCCAGTGCGTAAGCCAGGCGGCGGGGCAGCATGACCCCCAGGGCGAGCAGCCCCGCCGTCAACACCAGCGGAAAGAAGCGCCAGAGCCCCGCTTCCCCATGCGGGTCAGGGATGAAAATGGGGATGGCGGAAGTCGCCACCGCCAGCCCCAGCACCCACCACATCGAGGCGGGCGCGCCGGCACGGGCCAGGGGAACGTTCATCACACCAGTTTAAACTGCCTGTTACCCGCTGGCTCCGTTGCGGGCTTTGCGCCCCCCACGAATGACGTCCTTTACCCCTTCGACTTTCATCAGGGCGTTGCGGATGCGTTCCAGTTCGGCGTTGCCGCTCACAGCCAGGCGCAGGCCGATGTGGGCGGTGTTTTCGGCGTTGACGCCCGCTTCGATTTTCATGGGGCTGACTTTCAGCAGGGTCAGGGCGCGCAGGGCGTCGGCCAGCAGGCCGCTGCGGTCCGGGGCCACCACGTCCAGTTCGACAATGCTGCTGCCGGTGGTGCCGGCGTCCCAGCTGGCGGCCACGCAGCGTTCCGCCTCGTCTTTCAACAGGCGAATCATGTTGGGGCAGTCGAGGCGGTGAACGCTGACGCCCCGGCCACGGGTCAGGTAGCCCATGATCTGGTCGCCGCGCATGGGCGAGCAGCAGTTGGCCAGTTTCGTGGAGGTGGTGAAGCCCTCGACGTACACGCCGCCCGGCTCGTGGGCTTGCGGGGCGGGCAGTCTGCGGCGGCTCGGCAGGGCGGCGGCCTGTTCCTGCGCGAGGCTGGGCGACAGGATACGCCCCACCACGGCGGGCGTGGTTTTGCCGGCGTGCAGGGCCAGGTACAGGTCGTCCGGGTTGCGGGTGCCCATGAGTTTCTGGGTGGCTTCCTCCAGAATCTTGGTGCGCATGAGTTGCCGCACCGGAAGCTGGCGCTTACGCAGGTAGCGCTCCAGCAGGTCATGCCCTTTTTTCAGGGCGTCCTGCCGTTCCTCTTTGCTGAAGTGATGCCGGATTTTTGTGCGGGCGCTGCGCGTCACGGCGAAATTCAGCCAGTCCTTGCTGGGTTTGCCGTTCTTGCTGGTCACGATCTCGACCATATCGCCGTTGTTCAGCTTGTGCGCCAGCGGAACGATGCTGCCGTTGACCCGGGCACCCACGGCGGTCTCGCCCACGCGGGTATGGATGTGGTACGCGAAATCGATGGGGGTGCTGCCCGCCGGCAGCGACACGGCCAGGCCCTTGGGCGTGAACACCCGCACGCGCTGCGAGAGGATGTCGGTCTTCACCGCGTCCAGGTAATCGCTGGCGTCGTTGATCTCGTTTTGCAACTCGCGCAGCTGCGAGATCCAGTTCTCGCGGTCTTTCTGCGCCAGCTGATCGCCCTGCTTGTACATCCAGTGGGCGGCCACGCCGTACTCCGCGACCTCGTGCATGCGCTTGCTGCGAATCTGCACCTCGATGGGCTGCCCGCTCTGGCTGATCACGGTGGTGTGCAGGCTCTGGTAGCCGTTGGGTTTGGGCACGGCGATGTAATCCTTGAAGCGCCCCGGCAGCGGCGTCCACATGCTGTGAACGATGCTGACGGTGTGGTAGCACACGCGCTTTTCGCGGGTTTCCTCGGCGCGCTCGCGGCGTTTTTCGTCGGTGCCGGGCGGCACCGTGAGTTCACGCGCGGTCAGGATCACGCGCAGGGCCAGCAGGTCAAAAATCTGCTCCAGCGCCTTGCCTTCCTTCTGCATCTTGTTGTGAATGCTCCACAGGTGCTTGCTGCGCCCGGTGATGTCGATGTCCGAGACCCACTCCGGCAACTCCAGATCGTCTTCCAGCGCCTCACGCAGCTGCGCCACCGCGTGCGTGATCAGTGCCTCGCGTTCTTCCTGGCGCGTGCGGAGGCGCGAGGTCAGGTACTCGTACTCGGCCGGGTGCAGGTAACGGAAACTCAGGTCTTCCAGTTCCCACTTGATGCGCCCGATGCCCAGCCGGTGCGCCAGCGGCGCGAAAATCTCCATGGTTTCGCGCGCGATGCGCTGCTGCTTCTCGGGTTTCATGCTGCCCAGCGTCCGCATGTTGTGCAGCCGGTCGGCCAGTTTCACCACGATGATGCGGATGTCGGCGGTCATGGCGATCAGCATCTGGCGCAGGTTCTCGGCCTGCATGTCGCGCCCGGTGAGGGCCACCTCGGCCTGCTGGCTGCCCTGCTTCGACAGTTTGCTGACCTTCGTTTCCCCCTCCACGATGCGGCGCACGTCCGGGCCGAATTGACGCTCGATCGACTCGAAATCCACGCCCTCGACGTCCTCCACCGTGTCGTGAAGCAGGCCCGCCATCAGGCTCTCGGTGTCCATGCCCAGTTTGGCCAGAATCACCGCCACCGCCACCGGGTGGGTGATGTACGGCTCGCCACTCTTGCGTTTCACGCCTTCATGCGCCTCGCGGGCGAACACGTAGGCGTCTTCCACGCGCTTGACCTCGCTGGCAGGCCGATCGGCGATCAGCGCCCGCAACTCGGACATGCCGTGATCGGTGGGGTCAAAGGGCGCGGACAACTCGGGCACGACCGCCAGAATAGCGTGCCAGAGACAATGCACATGGGGGGGAATGCACACAAATGACGGGGTTGGGGGGAAAACGTGGAAAAAGCGGGGTGATGGGTCACTGCTGAGTGGAAAAATACCGGTCTGACACTGGTTTTTCCCTGTGCCCTGATGGGACGTGTAACGCAGAGAAGCAATGCGGCACCAGCAATAAGTCGCCTCCCTCGCAGAGAAGGGCGTCCAGACCCACCTGCCCTCACTTGTCTGGCCTTTCTCACTTGCGCTGGTTTGCATTTGCAAAGTCTGCTGGCCGATCCGGCCCTGCTTGACAGTCTGGTGAAGGCTATTTTTGCCGTGCGTTAGCGTCACTTTCGGCTTTCTTGCCACCGTGTTACGCTCGGCCTCGAACCATTGTTTCAACCCACGAGGAGATGCTTATGACCGAAACGCTGATGGCGGGCCTGCTGCCCTTCGAGCACGAACCGTACTTCAATTACACCGACCCGCAGGTGGCGCAGGCGCAGCGCGACGCTTTCTTGCAGGTGCGGCAAAACTATGTCGGAAAGACCTTCCCCCTGTTCATCGGTGGGCAAAAAGTGGAGGCCAGCGACACCTTCGACGTGCTGAATCCCGCCGACACGCAGGAGGTGCTGTGGCGTTTCCCGAACGCCAGCGCCGAGCAGCGCGACCAGGCCATCCGCAGCGCCAAGACCGCCTTCGAGGACTGGCGTTTCAGTGACCCCATGCAGCGGGCCAGCCTCCTCAAACGCGCCGCGCAGCTGCTGCGCGAGCGGCGCATGGAGTTCGTGGCCGTGATGTCGCTGGAAAACGGCAAGAACTGGGCCGAAGCCGACGGCGAGGTGGCCGAAAGCGTGGATCACTTCGAGGTGTTTGCCCGTGAAACGCTGAAGTGGGCGCAGGGCAAACCCGTGTACCCCATGCCCGACGAGCACGTCACCACCATGTACGAACCGCTGGGCGTGGTCGCCTGCATCAGCCCCTGGAACTTCCCCAGCGCCATTCCCCTGGGCATGGCCCTCGGCGCCATTGCCGCTGGCAACACCGTCATCTGGAAACCCGCCGGGGATACGCCCCTGTCGAGCTGGCTGATGGTCGAGCTGCTGCTGCAAGCCGGCCTGCCCGCGGGCGTCATTCAGTTTCTGACCGGCCAGGACGACATCCTGGGTGATCCCCTGGTCGACCACCCCGACATCCGCATGATCGCCTTTACCGGCAGCAAGGAGATCGGCTGCCGCATCTACGAACGCGCCGCGAAAGTCCACCCCGGCCAGAAGTGGCTCAAGCGCGTCATCGCTGAAATGGGCGGCAAAGACCCCACCGTGGTGTGCGCCGACACCGACCTGGACGTGGCCGCCCGCGACATCGTGGCCTCCGCCTTCGGGTACGCCGGCCAGAAGTGCAGCGCGTGCAGCCGCGTGATCGCCGAGGACAGCGTGTACGACGAACTGCTGGAAAAAGTCGTCGACCTGACCAGAGGGCTGAAAGTGGGCCTTCCCGAGGACAACGCGCCGCTTGGCCCGGTCATTCACGAGGACAGCGCCGGGCGCGTCATGAAGTACATTGAGGCCGGCAAGAACAGCGCCCGGCTGATGTGCGGCGGCGAACGTGCCGAGGTGCCCGGCAAGTCCGGCGGCTACATTCAGCCCACCATCTTCGCCGACGTGGAATCCACTGATCCGCTGTTTCAGGAGGAAATCTTCGGCCCGGTGCTCAGCTTCAGCCGCGCCCGCGACTGGCGGCACGCCATCGACCTGGCCAACGACAGCGAATACGGCCTGACCGCCGCTTTCTACAGCCGCGACCCCGCCAAGATCAGCGAAGCCCGCCGCCTGATGCACTTCGGGAACCTGTACATCAACCGCAAATGCACCGGCGCCCTGAGCGGCACCCACGCTTTCGGCGGCTACGGCATGAGCGGCACCAACGCCAAGGTGGGCGGCCCCGACTACCTTTTCTGGTTCATGCAGACCAAGACCACGGCGCAGAAGTACTGAGACGGCTCTAAAAAGAGAAGATGAAATATCTTCTCTTTTTCCGTTACGGGGGCAAGTAAAAGAGGGTTTGGACGGCGCTTCAGCGGGCGGCTACCCGGCCAGGTGTTCCAGCCACTTCCGGGCTTCTTCCTCGGTCTTGAAGAACCTGACCTGCGGGTGCCTGGCGTGCTCGTGCGCGAGTTCGCTGAAGCGTGCGCCGTGCGCGCCGAAGTCCGGAACAATGACGGCCGTCGGGAGGCGGTAAGTCACGAGTTTCTGGAACAGTTCGCCCAGCAGGCCTGTTTTCAGGTTCAGGAATTCCTCTGAGAAATCAGCCTCCGTCAGGATCAGGGCGTCAGCGCCGTACAGGGCTCCGATCACCTCCGGAATATCGCTGGCCTGACTCAGGGCAAGGCCCAGTTCCGACGCGGTTTTTATCTGTGCTGCCATGAGTTGACGCTACCACCCACGTTCATCTGCTCAGGATTCCGGTTGAACAGTCTTTCCATAACTGTTCAACCCGACTGGAAGGAGCAGGAAGAAAAAGCGTCCCGGAAGTGCAGTGCTTCCTCCGGCGTTGTTCCGGAGGGAGCACGAAACAAACGGGAGGCTTATGAGAAACTGGGCACCATGACTGATCCAGACCGCAATGTTCGTTCGCAACTCGCTTTCGCTCGCCTGCTCCCGAAGCTGTTTCGGGGCGGGCAGGCGTTCGTCGGTGTGGAAGCGGCCCTGAGCGACCTGACCGACGAGCAGGCCACCACGCAGCCCGAGCACCTGCCGCACACGGTGGCGGGGCTGGTGGCGCACATCAACTGGTGGAACCGCTGGATGCTGGACATCATCGAGATGGGCCAGGCCCAGCCGTACCCCAGGCACGCGGCGGACACCTGGCCCGAGGTGAGCTCGGGCGAATGGAGCAAAGTCAAGAACGAGTTTTATGAGTTGCTGGCCCGCATCGACCCACACGCGGCCCGGCCCGACCTGAGCAATCCCGTGAACCACGAGGAAACCATCGGGGAACTGCTGGCGGATATGGCGCTGCACACCGCGCACCACTTCGGGCAGGTCATCAGTACCCGGCAGGCCATCGGCGCGTGGCCCCCAGCGGGCGGCGGCGACACCTGGTAAAGCAATTTTCTCCCTCCCCAGCGGTGGGGCGGGGCCGAGAAGGGGGACATGTGACCGACGAAACTTCTAAAGAACCGGGTCTCTGTGACGTGTTTGGCAAGGCCGTCGGGAACCTTTACCGGGGCGGCCCGGCGAACGTGTCCTGGGAGCGGGCCTTCGAGGGCCTGACTGCCGAGGACGCCGGGCGCGTGCCGCCGCACCTGCCGCACTCGGTGGCGCAGGTGGTGGCTCATGTTCAGTTCTGGCAGGCGTACCTGTTGCGGGTCATCGGCGGCGAGAACCCGCCCACGCCGGAGCACGCGGCTGGCGGCTGGCCGGCACCGGGCAACTGGGAAGAGGTGAAAACAGCTTTTCAGCAAGACGCGGCGAGACTGCGCGAGTACGCCAGAGATGACGCTTTTATCCTGACAACAGACCGGCAAGGGCAGCCTTACGGCGTGGCCCTCACGAATTTTGCGGGGCACAGCGTGTACCACCTGGGCCAGGTCGTGAACATTCGCCAGGCCCTGGGCTTGTGGCCCCCACCCAGTGGGGGAGACACCTGGTGAACCGGGCAGCCCCTTCTGTTATGTGACGACTTGGAAATCGAGCACCGTCTGTAGAGGAGAGGCTGAGGCCGCCCTCGCCTTTGCCTCTCAACCTGTAAAGGAGTTTCTCTGGTGTCAAACGTTTTTTACCGCAGCAAGAAGACTTATCCGGTGGCCGTGCGCGCCGAGGGCGTGTACCTGTGGGATGACCAGGGGCACCGCTTTCTCGACGGCAGTTCCGGGGCGCTGGTGGCGAATATCGGCCACGGCCGGTCGGAAGTCGCCCAGGCGATGGCGGCGCAGGCCTCGAAACTGGCCTTCGCGCACGGTTCACAGTTTTCCAGTGACGTGCTCGAAGGGTACGCCGCGCGCCTGGCAACGTTCCTGAAGTTGCCGGAGTACCGCTTGTGGGCGGTGTCGGGCGGCAGTGAGGCCAACGAAAGCGCCATCAAACTGGCCCGGCAGTACCACGTCGAGCGCGGTCAGGCAGGGCGGTTCAAGATCATTACCCGCGTGCCCAGTTACCACGGCGCTTCCCTGGGTGCCCTGGCTGCCTCCGGCATGGGGGCGCGGCGGGAACTGTACGTTCCCCTGATGCGCGAAGGGGCCTGGCCGAAAATGCCGAAACCGAACCCCAGCCTGCCTGGCCCGGACGACGCCGAACGCCTGCGCGCGGTGCTGCAGGAAGCCGGGCCGGACACCGTGGCGGCCTTTATCTGCGAACCCGTGGTGGGCGCGTCCGACGCGGCCCTCGCGCCGAACCCCGGCTACCACGCCCGCATCGCGGACATCTGCCGCGAGTACGGCATTCTCTTTATCGCCGACGAGGTCATGGCTGGCATGGGCCGCTGCGGCTCGCCGCTGGCCGTGCAACTCCATGACGACGTGACGCCGGACATCATCACGCTGGGCAAGGGGCTGGCGGCCGGGTACGCGCCCCTGGCGGGCCTGATGGCTTCGGGTGACGTGTACAACACGGTGATGCAGGGCTCCGGGGCGTTCAAGCACGGCTTCACCTACGCCGGGCATCCCGTCAGTGCCGCCGCCGGGTTAAGCGTGCTGGACATCGTGGAACGCGAGAACCTCACGGGGGCGGCGCGGGAACGCGGACAGCAACTCCTGAACGGCTTGCAGGAATTGCAGGCGAGACACCCGCACATACTGGAAATGCGCGGTCAGGGCCTCCTGCTCGGCGTCATCCTGGGCGATCCGGCCACCGGACAGGCCTGCGAGAACCCCGGGCTGGCCGAGAGAATTGCTGGCCGGGCGCGTGAGCTGGGCCTCATCACCTACCCCGGCACGGGCGCGGTAGACGGCGTGCGTGGCGACCACCTTTTGCTCGGCCCACCCCTCAGCATTACCGGAGCGGAAGTAGAAGAAATGCTGGAGCTGCTGGATCGGGCGTTGCAAACGACTTAACGCCGATGCAATCAGTTCCTTTGGCCTAGCGCCCGCCCCGCTTCTTCTCGGCCTGCACCATCGCCACAAACTGCGCGAGTTTGGGGGCCCGTCCCCAGCGGCTGCGGTCGCCGGCGATGCGCCAGATGAACTCCACGCCCATTTTGCGCGTCCATTCCGGGGCGAGCTGCGCAGTTCCGGCCAGCACGTCGATGACGCCGCCGCAGCCGATGGCGACGGGTGTGTTGTGAACCTGGCGCCAGTACTGGTTGAAAGTCTCTTGCCGTCCGCTGCCCATGCCGGTCAGCAGCAGGTGGGCGCCGCTGTCGCGCACCAGTTCGGCCACGCGCTGATCCTCGTCCGGCTTGAAGTACCCGTGGTGAACGCCCGCCACCTGCACGCCGTACTGCTGCGCCGCGTTCTGGGCAGCCTGCTCGGCCACGCCGGGTTTGGCCCCCAGGAAGAACACGCGCAAATCCGGGCCGTGCCGGGCCATCAGGCCGCGCGTGATGTCCATGCCCGGCGCACGCGGCACGTCCACCCGGGCGATCTGCCGGGCGGCGTAGACGATGCCCACCCCGTCCGCCGTGACCAGGTCGGCCTGCTGCATGACCTTCACGAACTCCGGCTGGGTGCGGCTCTGCACGATGAATTCGGGGTTCAGGGTCACGACGGTATGCGTGGCGCGTGGCGCGTGGAACATCCACTCTCCCAGCTGATCCAGCGTCTGGGACAACGAGATGACATCCAGCGGCAGGTCGAACAGCGTGATGCGCTGGCGGAGTGCGGGAGAACTCATGGTGGTTCGGATTGTACAGGCTGACCACGCCAGGCAGACCGGTTTGACTTCCGCCCGGCGCAGTGCGGCATACTGCTGGGCATGTTGCCCGGCGCTTTCTCTGCCCTGCCCGCCGATGCCCAGGCGCACCTGCTGGCTGCGGGCCGCACCGGACGCTGGTCACGCGGCGAACTGCTGTTCCACCCCGAAGACCCCGCCGAGACGCTGTATCTGCTGACCGGCGGCGTGGTGCGCCTGTACCGCCTGGGCGCGAGTGCCCGTGAAGTTACCCTGGACGTGCACGGCCCCGGGTCACTGCTGGGCGTGTCGGCGCTGCTTTCCGGGCAGCGCTACGACATGTACGCCGAGAGCATGGACGACACCGAGGCGCTGTGCCTGGGCCAGGAGTTGCTGCAACGCGCCTCGCAGGCGTCGCCGGCCATTGCGGTGGCCCTGACCGAGCAGGTCACGCGCCAGATGCGCGGGGTTCACGAACGGCTCTCGGGGCTGGTGTTTCTGGAAGTGTCGCAGCGGCTGGCCCTGTCGCTGCTGACCCTGGCCGAGCGTGAGGGCGACTGGTCGCCTTCCGGCACGCTGGCCCTGCGTGACCGCGTGTCTCACCAGGATCTGGCACACATGGTCGGCAGCACGCGCGAAACCATCACCAAACTGCTGGGGGACTTTCGCAACCGCGGCCTGCTCGACCTGGGCTACCGCCGTATCATCCTGACCGACCGCGCGGGCCTGCTGAAAGCCGCCCAGGAACCGCTCAGGTAACGCGTGACACCCCGGAGGCTTTAAGACTATCCAGACATGCTCTCAGTTCGGAAATCTATCTTTCCTGAGGGCAGATTTCCGGGAGTTGGTTTTACTCGTAAAGCGGTGTATTTTGCATGGCGGCACGGCTGCTCCAGACATGGCCGGGTGCCGGAAGGCAGGCTGAAGCATGGCACGCAACGTCGCTGCGGAATACCGCAAAGGACACCTCTCCGAATTCATTCGCCTGCCCCTGCAAGGCGGCCTGCAAACCGCGCTGACCGAAGCGCGCCCGGACATCGACCGCGCCGCCCTGGCCGAAGCCCTGCGCACCTACCACCGCGACCTGGGCACGCTGAATAAAACGCTGGAAGAGGGCCTGGAACGCCTGACCCACCCGGCCTCGCGTGTGGTCGTAACCGGGCAGCAGGCCGGATTCCTCACCGGCCCGGCGTACAGCGTCCACAAGGCTGCCGACGCCATTCTGCTGGCCCGAGACCTCGACACCGAGGAGGCGCCCGTCCTCCCCATCTTCTGGGTCGCCAGTCAGGACCACGACGCCGATGAAGTCGCCTCGACCACCCTGCTCGATATGAACGAGGAACTGCACCACCTGAGCGTGGACATTCCCCACGGCCTCCCCATCGGGCGCGTGCCGTGGTGCGCCGGGTGCAACCATCAGGTTCGCAAATTCCTGAAGGACTTCGCCGCCCCCGCCGAGCACAAGGAAGCGGTCGGGCAGCGCCTCCTGAACGCCGCGAAAGCTGGCGGGTCGTTTGCGGACGTATTCGCCCGCCTCGTGCACGACCTGCTGGGGCCACACGGGCTGATCGTTCTCGACCCGCTGCACCCCGCGCTGGCCCGCCTGATGACCCCCGCACTGGCCCGCGAACTGCAAAACCCCCTGAAGTCCTCCGAACTCATCGAGGACGCGGCCGGGCGCCTGCACGAGCAGGGGTTTCACCCACAACTGCGCCGCCCCGCCGGGGCCACCAACCTGTTTATCGAGGAGGAAGGCCACCACCGCCGCCTGCTGCGCTTCGATGGCGCACAGTTCAGCACCGACACGCGCACGTACACCAGGGAAGAACTGGAAAGAACGCTGGAACGCGACCCCAGCCTCCTCACGCCCGCCGCCGGGCTGCGGCCCATCGTGCAGGACTCGCTGCTGCCCACCGCCGCTTTTGTGGTCGGTCCCGGTGAAATCGCCTACGCCGCGCAACTCCGGGATATCTACCCCCTGCACGGCCTTCAGCAACCCCTGCTGTGGCCGCGTCTGAGCGTCACCTGGCTGGAACCCAATGTTGCCCGTCTGCTGCGCCGCTTCGGCGTCACCGCCGCGCAGTTTCAGGCCGACCCGGCCGGCACGCTGGGCCGGGCGCTCGCCAGCGAACGCAAGGTGGGGGCCATGACGCTGACCGAACTCGAGCGCGTGAGCGAGCAGCTTCAGCGCATCACGGGCGAGATCGGTGGCCTCGACCCTACGCTGGTGCGCGCCGCCGAACGCACCCGCCAGCGCACCACCGCCCGCGTCGAACACCTCCAGACCCTCGCCGCGCACGCCCTGGCCCGCGCCGAGGACACCAAGACCGGGCAGGTCACCCGCCTGAAAAAACACCTGCTGCCGGGCGGCATCCCGCAGGAACGCGAAATGAACTTCCTGACGTACCTGCTCAAGCATGGCGAGAAGCCGCTGGAGATGTTGCTGGACTTGCCGGCCGGGTTCGTCGGAGAACTGGAAATTCCCTGACGCGCGACTGTCAGACACCGAGAACGTAACGCCAGCGAGAAGGCAGAGGCATCGTCTACAGGTCTGTGGGGGTTCAGAGTAAGGTGACAGCTTTCCTCGATCATGGGGAAAGCTGTCGCCTTGAATCTCTCCGGAAGCCGGGCGGAGCGGCCGTCAAGAAAGAAGAAGGCCGGAGCAATTGCCCCGGCCTTTGCGGCTGGCTGTCAGCGTTTTGCTATCAACCCTGCCACATTTTTCTTGCTTAGAAGTCCATCCCGCCCATGTCGGGACCGCCGGCGGGCGCGGCAGGCGCGGCCTTCTCGGGCTTGTCGCTCACGATCGCTTCGGTGGTGAGGATCAGAGAAGCGATGCTCGCGGCGTTCTGCAGCGCGGTGCGGGTCACCTTGGCGGGGTCCACGATGCCGGCGGCGACCATGTCGTCCACGTACTCGCCGGTGGCGGCGTTGTAGCCGTAGCGGGCCTTGTCGCTGTTGATGACGGCGTTCACGATGACGCTGCCTTCCTCGCCGGCGTTCGCGGCGATCTGGCGGGCGGGTTCTTCCAGCGCGCGGATCAGGATGCGGGCGCCGGTGGCCTCGTCGCCGATCAGGCCGGCGGCGGCTTCACGGACGGCGGGGATGACGCGCAGCAGGGTGGTGCCCCCACCGGCGACGATGCCTTCTTCCACGGCGCTGCGGGCGGTGCTCAGGGCGTCCTCGTAACGGTGCTTCTTCTCTTTGAGTTCCGTTTCGGTGGCGGCACCGACGCGGATGACGGCCACACCGCCACTCAGCTTGGCGAGGCGCTCCTGGAGCTTCTCGCGGGCGTAGTCGCTGTCGGTGTTGTCGAGTTCGCCCTTGATGGCGTTGACGCGGGCGTCGATGGCGCTCTGCTCACCCTTGCCGTCCACGATGGTGGTTTCGTCCTTGGTGATGCGGATGCGCGCGGCGCGGCCCAGCATTTCCATGGTGACGTTCTCGAGCTTGTGACCGAGGTCCTCGCTGACGACTTCCCCGCCAGTGACGGCGGCGATGTCGCGCAGCATTTCCTTGCGGCGGTCACCGAAGCCGGGGGCCTTCACGGCGGCGATGTTCAGGGTGCCGCGCAGCTTGTTGACGACCAGGGTGGCGAGCGCTTCGCCTTCGACGTCCTCGGCGATGATCAGCAGCGGACGGCCGGTCTGGGCGACCTTCTCGAGGATGGGCAGCATGTCCTTGAGGTTGCTGACCTTCTTCTCGTTGATGAGGATGTAGGCGTCTTCCAGGACGGCTTCCATCTTCTCGGGGTTGGTGATGAAGTAGGGGTTGATGAAGCCCTTGTCGAACTGCATGCCTTCGACGACGTCCACTTCGGTGTCGAAGCCCTTGCTCTCCTCGATGGTGATGACGCCTTCCTTGCCGACCTTGTCCATGGCAGCAGCGATTTCCTGACCGACGACTTCATCGTTGGCGCTGATGCCGGCGACTTTCTTGATGGCGTCGCTGTCCTCGACGGGCTGGGCCTGCTTCTTGATTTCCTCGATGGCGACGGCCACGGCCTTCTCGATGCCGCGCTTCAGGGCCAGGGGGTTAGCACCGGCGGCGACGTTGCGCAGGCCTTCTTTCACGATGGCCTGGCCGAGCACGGTGGCGGTGGTGGTGCCGTCACCGGTGATGTCGTTGGTCTTGCTGGCGACTTCTTTCAGCAGCTGGGCGCCGATGTTCTCGAGCTTGTCCTCGAGTTCCACTTCCTTGGCGACGGTCACGCCGTCCTTGGTGATGGTGGGGCTGCCGAACTTCTTCTCGATCACGACGTTGCGGCCGCGCGGCCCGAGGGTGACCTTGACGGCGTTGGCGACGGCATTCACGCCGCGCTCGAGGCTGCGACGGGCGGATTCATCAAACACGAGCTGTTTAGCCATGATGGGTACTCCTTAGATATGAATTCGGGGCGGTGCTGGAAAAGCCGGCATCGAAGAAAGGGACGGGCGCTGGGCCTTGGTACCTTATTTTGCGATGGTTTACTCGACGATGGCGAGGAGGTCGCGTTCGCTCAGAAGGCTGTAGTTCTTGCCTTCCAGGCTGACTTCGGTGCCGCCGTACTTGGCGAAATACACGGTGTCGCCCACTTTGACTTCCATAGCGACTTTGGTGCCGTTGTCCAGCGTCTTGCCGGTACCCACGGCAACAACTTTGCCGCGCTGGCTCTTTTCCTTGGCGGTGTCGGGGACGTACAGGCCGCCGGCGGTCTTCTGCTCGGCTTCTTCGACGATTTCCACGAGTACTCGGTCACCTAGTGGTTTCAGCATGGGTGTTCCTCCGTTTGAATGAATTTGTGCGGCTGCTTTCCAGACTCCTTTTTGCCGTCTGGAAGCGTGATCCGCTCTGGAGTGTAGGACGTGAGTAAGAAAAATGTCAAATGCTGCAATCTGAGAATCTGAGTGTAACCGACTCAACTGCGCTGGGACAAGAAAAAGCCATATCCCCCTGAAAACTACTAGGCAAAACATATATATGTAATAGGGATATATATCTGATTGTTCGCTGATGTCCGGCCACCCGTCCTTGCTGCTGGAGGAACACCATGCCCAGACCCGCCATTCTCAACCGTGAGGCCTTCGAGACCGCTTTTCAGAACCTTGGGGCGGCGCCTCTTACGCTCGCGGTGCTCGACCTTGACCATTTCAAGGAACTCAACGACCGACTCGGGCACGCTGAAGGCGACCGCGCCCTGCGGGACGTCGAACGGCTGCTTTCCGGCAGCCTCCCCAGCGGCAGCAGTGTGGGGCGCATCGGCGGGGATGAGTACGCCGCCCTCCTGCCCGAAACCGCCGCCGAAACTGCCCTGATCCTCCTCGATGAGGTGATCAAGCACTTCCATATTCACCGCGACCCGCACTGGCCCAAAAGCCTGGGCCTCAGCGTCGGGCTGGCGGCCCGCCCCGCGCACGCCAGCGAGTACGCCGACCTTTACCGCGCCGCCGACGAAGCCCTGCTGCGCGCCAAACGCGAAGGAAGGGGCCGGGCCTGCATTTACGTCGAAAGCAAAATGGTCTTGAAAAGCAACTACTACCCCAAAAGCCAACTTGAACGCCTCGCCAAACTTTCGGGCGCCCTGGGCCGCACCGAAGCGAGCCTGCTGCGTGAAGCCCTGGACGACCTGATCGAGAAAAACCGGGGGGCGCTGTGACCACGCCAGATGCCAGCGAGCAGGCGGAACGCACGAAACGCTCGTATCTGCCCCGTGACCCAGGCTTCCTTCGCCGGCTCGTACGCCATCGGGGCGTGCATCGTTGACGCATCTGGGCAGGTGCTCGCGCGGGGCCGCAACCGCCTGAGCGATCCTCGCGGTGCGCACGGCGGCGTGATCGGCGGTCATGACCTGGCACACGCCGAGATCAACGCCCTGCTGAACCTGCCGGCCACCCCCCGCCCGGAGTGCTATGGATGGACGGTGCTGACCACGGTGGAACCTTGCCCACAATGCGCTGGGGCAGTCAGCATGAGCGGTATTCGTGCGCTGGAGTACGCCGCCCCCAATCCGTGGGCTGGCTGCGCCCGCCTGCTCAACGACGACCCCTACGTGCGTCGTAAGGAGATTCGCGTGGGCCGCGCGCCCACCGACGTGCAGCGCCTTGCCACGCGTCTGGCCCTGGTGAGGTTCCTGGACGAAGGCCACGACACGCCGGACGACGTGCAGGCGGCCCTGGCGGTGCATACCGCTGGGCACCTGCCGGCTCTGCGCGCAGCGGGCGCGTCGCTGGCTGCCGCGCTGGATCTCCTGAACATCTGAGGCATGCGGTCACCGGGGAACGTACCCTCTTGTGTTCGAGCACTGGGACGGTCAGCAGGCCCATACGGATGCCGTCTGTTGCGTTGACCAACGGGGAAAGAGCCGGGTTATAAACTCCACGTCCAGCACCTGCCTTCCTTCTCTTTCCCTGAGCAGCTGTACCCGTCCGCTCGGATTGAACCGTTGATCAATTTCAATCGGAATCCGTCTCACTCCACCTTATTCAGTTCAGGGTAACTGGCGCGCACCGTCTCGCGGATGGCTTCGGGCACGCCGCCGGGCTGGTGCCCCAGGATCGCGCGGTCTTTCTCGGCGTCAACGAAGAACTCGCGGTGCATGATGTCGCGAGCCAGGAAGTTCAGGTTCAGGCCGCCCTCCTGGCCTTCCTTCTGCTGCTTCGCGGCTTCCTGCTTCAGCGGCAGGTTGGTCAGGAACGCGGGCACGTTCAGCACGTGGGTCGATTGCCCCAGTTCAGCGCGAATGAGGCCCACCAGTTCGTTCCAGGTCAGGTTCACGTCCGCCACGGCGTAGGCTTTGCGGTGGTTGCCGCGCAGGGCCGCGCCCAGGGTGGCCTCGCCCACCTGCCGGGTGGTCAGCACGGCACTGCCGCCCCTCGGATACATCACAAAGGACATGGCTTTCAGGCGGTCGAACAGGACTTCTTTCCAGAACGGTGTGCGGCCCGGCGTCACCCCGAAAATGTACGGAAGTTCCAGCACCATCACGTCTGTGCGCGGGAGGCCATTCTCGGCTTCACCTGCCGCGAAAGCCCGTCCCTCCTGCTCCAGTCGGGCCGCAATGTAAGGGTGATGCTGCGCCAGTTGCCAGTCCGGGTGCAGGCGGTGCATGGTCACGAAGTAAGACCCCAGCACCACCACGCGCCTCACCCCCGCCTGACGGGCCGCCAGCACCACGCGTTCGGTCACGCCGCCCAGTTGCTCCTGAAAAAAAGGCAGGGCCGGGGCCGCCGGCACCACGCGGTCATCCGCTCCGAAGGCCTGCACCACCACGTCCACGCCGCTCATCAGGGCCGCCAGTTCGTTCATGCTCGCCGTATCCAGCGGCAGCAGGTGCAGTTTCACGTGGTCATCGAACGCCGGCCCCAGCTTCGCCGCGCTGCGGGCCGCGGCCACCACCTCATGCCCCTGCTTCAGAAACTCCAGCGCGATGGGATACCCCAGCATGCCCGTTCCACCCAGAATCAAGACCTTCATCCGGGCGAGTGTAGGCGCGGAGGTCTGAAAGGCGTCTCAACATCCAGCCAGGTGAGAACTCACCTTCACGCGCTCCTTTAAAGTGACCTTATGCAGCACGACGTGACCCTTCAGGACGGCAACGTGACCCTGCGCCCCCTCGCCGCGCAGGACATCCCCGCCCTGTGCGCCATGGCCGACGAGTGCGCCGACGAACTGCGCCAGATGGGCACGCTGCCCAACACGCCCGCGTACTACCAGACTGCGCTGGACGCCCCCAACCAGATGCCCTTTGTCCTGCTCGTAGACGGCGAACTCGCTGGCACCACCCGCTACGGCGACCTGCGCTCCCAGGACAGTGGGCTGGAAATCGGCTGGACGTGGCTTCACCCCCGCCACATGCGCACCGGCGTAAACCCCCGTATGAAACGGCTGCTGCTCGCGCACGCCTTCGAGCAGATGCATATGGAGCGCGTGCAACTCAAAACCGACATTCGCAACATCCGCAGCCAGGGCGCCATCGCCAAACTCGGCGCCACCCGCGAAGGCGTCCTGCGCTCCCACATGCGCCGCCCCGACGGCACCATGCGCGACACCGTGATGTTCAGCATCACGCGCAAGGAGTGGCCGGCCGTGAAAGCCCGGCTGACCTGAACGTCATCTGCGCCAACGTTATCTGCGCCGGAGCAGTGGGTAGGGGTTGGTGGCGCCCGAACTGGTATAGATGCCGTAATGCAGGTGCGTGGGCGTGCCTTTCGCATTGCCACTGTCTCCGACGTACCCCACGACCTCGCCGGCCTGAATCCAGTCTCCCCGCTTGAGGTTCGGGTAACGTTCCAGATGGGCGTAGTAGTGCCGCCAGCCGCCCGGCCCCAGCACCGTGACGGTCTTACCGCCCAGGTTGTTCGGGCCGACGTTCAGGACGATGCCGCGTGTCGTGGCCCGAATAGGCGTGTTGCGTTTGGCAAAAATGTCGATACCTTCGTGCCTGCGCCCCCCACTGCGCGCTCCGCCCCACGTGTCCACCAGTGCCGCGCCCGGAAGCGGGTTCGGTAAACTCTGGGCGGTGGGCACCGGGGCGTTCAGCAGGGCCGCGTAGCGCTGCGCGTTCTTCACCAGCGGCCACAGCAGGTAGGCCGCCACGCCAAGCAGAACGAGAACAAAGAGGCTGCTCAGCAATCGGCCCATAACATCAGAATGCCGCACAGGCGCGGTTCGGCAATCCGCCGAAAGTTGCAATCAGGACAGAAAAACCAGGCAGTGAACATCACAGTCACTGCCTGGTTCTTTCTAACAGTTTGTCTCAGCGTTTCGCTTGCATTTCCGCTGCGGCGACGGTGTTCCCGAGCAACTGGGCGATGGTCATGGGGCCGACGCCGCCGGGAACGGGGGTCATGGCGCTGGCGACGCTGGCGACATCGGGGTGAACGTCTCCGAGCAGTTTGGGTTTCTTGCCTTCGCGTTCCTGTCGGTTAATGCCCACGTCGATGACCACGGCGCCGGGTTTCACCATATCCGGCGTGACGAAGTGCGCCTTGCCGATGGCGGCAATCAGGATGTCAGCTTCGCGGGTGACGGCGGGCAGATCCTGCGTTTTGCTGTGCGCGACGGTCACGGTGGCGTGCGCGTTCGTCAGGAGGCCAGCCATAGGGCGGCCCACGATGTTGCTGCGCCCGATAACCACCACGCGCTTTCCGGCGGGGTCGATGCCGTAGTGCTTCAGCAGGTACATGACGCCCTGCGGCGTGCAGGGGACGCTGGCGGGGTGGTTCGTCCACAGGCGCCCCACGTTCATGGGGTGGAAGCCGTCCACATCCTTGTCCGGGTCGATGGCGAGCAGCACCGCTTCCTCGTTGATGTGCTTCGGCAGCGGCAGTTGCACCAGAATGCCGTTCACGTTTCCGTCCTCGTTCAGTTGCCGGATCAGGGCCATCAGTTCGGCCTGCGTGGTTTCTTCCGGCAGGGCGTGAACAGTGCTGCTCAGGCCCGTTGCCCTGGCTTTGGCGTCCTTGCCCGCCACGTAACTCACGCTGGCCGGGTCTTCCCCCAGCCGCACGATGGAAAGGTGCGGTTTCCGGGTCAGTTTCGCGGCCCGCTCGGCGGTTTCTTTCAGGAGGGCTTCGGCGGCGGGAGGGCCGGCCAGTTTCTGCGCGGTGTGGTCGGGTGCAGTCATTTGAACTCCTTTGCTTTCAGGCTAACCCTTTGCCGTGGGGCGGCGTTCAGCATCGCGCAGCAGGTCATTCGACGGTTTCGCCACGTTGCAGTTTTACGGCTCTTACCAGGTTCTGGTACATCAGGGCGCTGGTAAGCGGCCCCACCCCGCCGGGCACGGGGGTCTGTGCTTTCACGGGCAGGTGGGGCAGGGCGTCGCCGGTCACGCTGCCGTCTGGCTGCACGTTGATGCCGGCGTCAATTAGGACGTGGTGCGCTTGAATGTGCCCGGCATTCAGCAGGCCAGGCCGTCCCACGGCGACCACCACGGCGTCCACGCCCGCCAAGACGCCCGTCAGGTCGCGGGTGTGCTCGTTGCAGATGGTCACGGTCACGCCCCGATTGTTAAGCATGAAGGTGAGGGGGCGGCCCACCGTGCGCCCCGGCCCGATCACCGCGACCCGCAGGCCGCGCAGGTCGTCTCCCAGCGCCTTACGCAGCAGGAACCGCACCGAGCGCGGTGTGGGCGGCAGAATCGCCTCCGGCTCCCGGCCCGCCGCGATCAGCGCGAGGTTGGCCGGGGTCAGGCCCTCCACGTCCTTGCGGTGAGCGATGTGCAGCAGGGCCTCATCGGCGTCCAGGCCAGGGGAGAGGGGCAACTCCAGCACGATGCCGTGTACCGAGTCGTCCGCAGAAAGTTCATGCAGGGCCGCGTGCAGGTCGGCCTGGGTGGCATTCGGCCCCAGGTCGACGCTGTGGAAATCCACGCCGAGTTTGCGGGCGCGGCGGGCCTTGCTCTGCACGTACACGCGGGAAGCCTCGTCGCTGGAGGCCAGCACACTGACCAGCCGGGGCTGGAAGGCGTTGCCGGATTCTCCCCAGGCAGCCAGGTTGGTTCGCACCTGCTCCATGACCTTCTCGGCCAGGCGTTTTCCGGTCAGGGCTTGCGCTTCCGTCATCAGTGCTTGAAGTGCCGTGAACCGGTGAACACCATGCTGAGGCCCAGTTCGTTGCAGGCGGCGATCACTTCCGGGTCGCGTTTGGCTCCGCCCGGCTGCAGAATGGCGCGCACGCCCTGACTGGCGGCCAGGCGCACCACGTCGTCGAAGGGGAAGAACGCTTCGCTGGCCAGCACGGCGCCCTGGGCATTGTCGCCGGCGTTGGTCATGGCGCGTTCGGCGGCCCAGATGCGGCTGACGGCCCCCGCGCCCAGGCCCACGGTCACGCCGTTCTTGACCAGGGCAATGGCGTTGCTGCGGGCACCCTTCACCACGCCCCACGCGAAGCGCAGATCCGCCCACTCCTGCTCGCTGGGTTGCCGGGTGGTCACGACTTCGGGGCACAGGTCGCTCCACGGGCGCGTGTCGCGTTCCTGCACGGCGAACCCGCCCACCAGGGGCCGCACGTCCAGCACACTCAGGTTCGTTTGCGGCCCGGCGATCAGGACGCGCAGGTCAGGCTTCTTCTCCGCGAACCACTCCACGGCGTCCGGCGTGACCTGCGGGGCAATCAGGACTTCCAGGAAGGTGCCGCGCATGGCCTGTGCGGCATTCAAGTCCACGGCGCGGCTCACCGCCACCACACCACCAAACACGCTGAGGGTGTCGGCATCACGGGCGCGTTCCCAGGCCGCCCGCACGTCCTCCGCGACCGCCACGCCGCAGGGGTTGGCATGCTTTACGGCCACGCACACCGCGCCTTCTTCCTGCGCTGCCAGTTCCTGACAGAGGTTCCAGGCGGCGTCGGCATCGGCGTAATTGTTGAAACTCATAGGTTTTCCGGCCACCACCTGCGCGTCGATGACTGGCCCGTGAGCCTGGCCCCAGCGGTAAATGGCGCCGGGCTGGTGCGGGTTCTCGCCGTAACGCACCTCCGCCGTTTTCGACAGGTTCAGCGTCAGGTGCTGCGGCAGTTTCGTGGGCAACTCGTCCGACGTACCTTCCAGGTAGGCGGTAATGGCCGCGTCGTACTCGCTGGTGTGCCGGTACGCTTTGGCGGCCAGGCGGCGGCGTTCGGCAGGGGAGACCTCCTGCTGCAAGGCCACGGCGTAGTCCGCCGGGTCGACCAGCACCAGCACCCCCTCGTGGTTCTTCGCCGCCGAGCGGATCATGGCCGGGCCACCGATGTCGATGTTCTCGATCACGTCCCCGTCCGGTGCGCCGCGGGCCACAGTTTCGCGGAAGGGATAGAGGTTCACGCACACCAGATCAATCGTGCCGAACTTCTGCGCCCTCAACTCGTCCATATGCGCCGTGCCCCGGCGCGCCAGGATGCCGCCGTGAACGGCCGGGTGAAGGGTTTTCACGCGCCCGTCCATCATTTCGGGGAAACCCGTCACGTCGCTCACCTGCTGCACGGGAATCCCCGCCGAAGAAATGGCCGCGAAGGTGCCGCCCGTGCTGAGCAGCTCCCAGCCGCGCTGCTGCAACTGGGCCGCGAACTCCACCACGCCGGTCTTGTCACTCACGGAAATCAGGGCTCGTTTCGTCATTCGTTCTCCAGGAAAAAAAAGAGACACCCGGCCTAAAGCAGGAGTGTCTGACCCAGGCGCACGATCAAGTCTGAATTTCAGGAGGCTTCCCCGTGGTTAACCCACCGTCTGCGCCAGTCGCCACCCGCTGACCTGACCAGTCTACCCCCAGGGGGCCACCGCAATGGCTTCCACCTCGATCAGCCATTCTGGACGCACCAGCCCCGCCACCTGCACCAGACTGCTGGCGGGCGGATTCGCCGTGTCCACGAACTCGTCGCGCACAGCCCGAAATTCTGTCAGGCCGGAATTCTGTCAGGTGGGTCAGGTCCGTCATGAACACGGTCAACTTCACCACCGCCCCGAAAGACAGGCCCATCGCAGCCAACGCCACCTGGATGTTCCCGAACACCTGCCGCGCCTGGACCGTAAAGTTACCTTTGCCCACCAGTTCGCCTGAGGCATCGACGGGAACCTGCCCCGACAGGTAGACGGTGCGTCCGCCCATTACTTCAGCCAGGTGCGCGTAACCCGGCGTTTTTGCCAGCGCCGGAACATGGATCAGCCGAAAAGCAGGAACGGCAGAGGAGTCGCTCATCACTCACTCTACCGCCCACGCGCCAGGGATTTAGACGGATTTGCACCCTGCTCCGTGATTTCTGGAACTGCACCACAATTCACTCCGCGCCGTCCAAATCCGTCACTTCTTTCACTCGCCTCCGCTCGAAAAAGAGAAGACGAATCATCTTCCCTTTTTATAGCCGTATCAGTTGCTGTTGCCGCTGCCATCAGGTGAAGGGGCGCTGATGGCTGGCGTCACCGAAGCGCTGCTGGTACCACGAATCAACTCCTGCAACTCGGCCATCACGGCGCGTTCCTTGTCGTTGATCTGTTCGCCTCCCATGCCCAGGAACCCGCCCTCTTTCGCGGCCTGCGCAGTCTTTTCGACCACCTGCATCAGCATGTCCCGGTACGCCTGCGTGTCCTCGGGGCTGGCCTTGCTGCTCACCACCCAGATGGCCTGGCGCACGCCTTCCACACTCTGCGCTTTAGCTTCGTCCATGTTCTTGACCTTGTCCTGCTGCGGCAGGTCTTCCGGGCGCGGCGCCTTGCCCATCAGGTCGGCGGCCATGGCTTCCATCAGGGGCGTGCGGCCCTGCTTGCTGACGTTCTCGCGCACACTTTCCGCGATGGCCTGCATCTCGGCAATCAGGCCGGTCACGCCGCTGGGGCTGGCCGCGACCACCGCTGCGCCCGCGCGACCGGGGCCGCTCATGACTTTGAACCATTCGTCTGCCGTGAAGTTGTCCTTTACGCTCATGCCGCCAGCTTAAGGGGCAACTGAAGCCGTTGAATGGCGACTTCATTCACGTTCCTTCACGTCGTCCAGGTTGAAGCGAATGGGCTCGGTTTCCTCACGGTTCACCTGTTCGTCCGGCGTGAGGCCGTGTGAACCGAACAGCCCACCCGCGGCCAGACCCGCGCCAAAAGGATCACCGTGGCGTTTCTCGGGCTGTACCAAGGGCTTGATGAAAAACGACGCGGCAATCAAGCTCACAGGCAACACGATAAAAATCAGAAATCCTGTCATCCTTTGACCCCCACCAACGCATAAGCAGCGAACGCTATTTTCTCGCGCAGCAGGTAGCGCCAGTCCGGACTTTTGCTCAGTGGACTGGGATTCACGTTGGCTTTCAACCCCAGCGCGTGCGCCAGGGCCAGCGCCCGGGGCGCATGCGCGGAATCGGTGACCAGGGTGACTGGCGTTTCCGGCGGCAGGAATGTCATCGCGTTCCGCAAATTCTCGATGGTCGTCCGGCTGCGTGTCTCCGCCAGTAAATGCTTAGCTGGAACACCCAGCGCCGCCAGGTAGTTCACGCCTACCTCGCCCTCGGTAAAAGGGTCACCTGGACGACGGCCACCAGTCACTACTATTTGCGAAACACTGCCCTGCTCGAAGAGGGAATAAGCATGATCCAGGCGCCGCCTGAAGGCCGGGCTGGGTTTTCCGGCGTACTGCGCTGCCCCCAGCACAAGCACCGCTGAGTGTGGCTGGCCTACCTGCGCCCTGGGAAGAGGGGAGAGCATAAGCGCTGCTCCCAGCAGTCCCAGGATCAGCAGAGGAAGCACAGGGTTGACGGAAAGACGCACCCGCATGGCGAGAAAGTAGCACACGGCTGCCTGAAAAGCCGACCAGAAACAAGTCATCGCAAACAACTACAAAAAGAAACGCGGAACGACTCCGAAGAATCGTTCCGCGTTGGGAAGCACTGATGTTGAACATGACGTGACCTTGAAAGGAGGTGATCCAACCGCACCTTCCGGTACAGTTACCTTGTTACGACTTCACCCCAGTCATGCGCCACAGCCTAGACACCTGCCTTGCGGCTCCCGGTGGTTTTAGCTGCAACGTACTCCCAT
>NZ_SMMH01000040.1:0-7500 GCF_004634215.1 Deinococcus fonticola
GGCGCGGATTGCGTTGGGGGCAGGTGAAAACCTGGACGGCCTTACGCTTGAAGGTGGCCCTCATCGTTGCCGCCTACAACTTACGCTTCGCACCTCCGCCCTTCGTTGTCAACCCCTAATCGCCGTTTCATGTGTTTCATTGGCTGGCTGGACGCTGAACAATGTTCAGCACCCCTTCGTACCGATCTTTCAAGTCGGCCCGGTCATTGTCATTCGGTGTGTTCTCCAGGGCGTCTGCGTAGATCATCTCCGCATGGCGGCGCAACTCGGCATGTCTCGCCGGGTCATCCATGCAGGCTGCAATACTGCGAAGCACTTCCAGCATCCTGATGGTCACAGCGGGGCTGCCCTTGCCGTACTGGCGGATCATGTGAAACATGCTGTCCAGCAGGCCGCCGAAGGTCGTGACGGGCCTGACCAGCCGCAGGTGATCGCCGCTGAAGTGAACACCGTCCGGCCAGCTGCGGTCATGCAGGCGGCACAGGGCGTCCCCGAAACGGTCGATCACGTCGATGGCGGTCACGGGATCGTTCACGCCGGGACTCAGGGCGCGGGAGGCCACCTCGGTGAGTTGCCGCACGCTGTACTCCAGATCCTGGCCCTGGAGGCGGGTGCGGCCCAGTGTCAGGGTGTCCATGACTCCATCCGGCAGGTGGGGGATGGCGGTCACGATCACGGAATTGGTGAACACGTAATCGCCCGGTTTGACGTGCAGGCGCAGGGCCACGTCCTCGCGGTCGGCCAGTTTGATTAGCTCTTCCACGTCCACCAGTTGCAGGTAGCCGCCTCTTGGTGCACGGAGGACTTCGCCGTTCTGCCAGTAGTTTTCAGGAGGTGGCTGGCGTTTGCCCTGCGAATCCTCACGCTGGTGGGTGGCTTTTTCCAGCGAGTCCTGCAAATCGTCGCGCAACAGGGTGATGACGCGGGTCATGTTGATACTGGCCGTCACGTGCGCCAGGTAGTAGACCAGTGCGGCAATACAGGCCAGGGCCAGCAGCATGGCCCCGGTTACGTTGTAGTGCGGCACGAACGGGTTTTCCTCACCGCCCTGCACGGCTCGCAGGGAATACAGGGTGAAAGCGAAGGTGGCGATGAAGGTGCCCAGCACCACCTGATTGCCCCGGTCACGTGTGAAGTTGTCCAGCAGCCGTGGCCCCATGTTGCCTGCTGCATAGGAGAGCGCGGCGATGGTGATGGAGAAGACCGTCCCGGCCACGCCTATAGCGCTTCCAGCCACCGCGCCCAGCAGCGTTCTGGCCCCGGTTTCTCCGCCCGAATAGATGAAGTTCAGGCTATCTGGCACGCCGTAGCGTTCCTCGGCGAAAATGCCCAGTTCGGCCAGCACCAGGGCCACCACGGTGAACACGGCGGGCAGGAACCAGAACTGCTGCGTCCACTCCCGCAACCGGAACCGCCATCTCTTCACGCTTTCCTGCGCTCCTGTTGGTCAGCCTCAGCCTGACGGCGGGAACGCGGCGGAGTTGCCCCGGCGGGCCAGCCCTCACGCTGGCGGGTGCGGTCACCGTCGGTTTCTTCAGTCTGGTTGTGGAACAGCACCTGCTGGGTCGGGAAGGGCAGATCGATGCCCTGTGCGGGCAGCGCCTTCTTCAATGTCTCCAGCACGCGGTCTTGCGCCTCGTTGGCCTCGCGGCGGATAGGCGGGTCGATCCAGAAGCGCACGTCCAGGTTCACGCTGAAGTCGCCCAGTTCCTTCACCAGCACCTGCGGGGCGGGGTCTTTCAGCACCGTGTCGATCTGCGCCAGTTCGCGCAGAATCACTTCTTTGGCGTGCGCGATGTCGTCCCCGTACCCGATGCCGATGTTCACGCTCAGACGGCGTTTATCCAGCGCAGTGTTCACCACGACGCGGTTGGTGTACAGCTCGCTGTTGGGAATGACCACCAGGCGGTTGTCGTAGGTGCGCAGCATGGTGGCCCGCACCTGAATGTCCTCGACGGTGCCCTCGTGGTTGCCGGAGACAATCTGATCCCCGATGCGGAAGGGCCGCGTGATCAGGATCAGAAGGCCCGCCAGCAGGTTCTGGAAGATGTCCTTGAACGCGAACCCGATGGCGACGCCGCTGACACCCAGTGCGCCGAAAAGGGACGCTGCCGTGAGCGTGGGGATAATGATGGTCAGCGAAACGAGGAGTCCAAGGGTCAGCACCGCCCACGAGGCGATGCGCCCGAACACCAGCGCAATCCCGCGCGGCTGCCCGGCCCGCTCGGCAATGGCATGAACAGCGTTGCGCACCAGGTTCGATATGAACACGAACAGCAGGAAGACGATCAGGCCGATCAGGATGTTCGGGATGGCCGTCAGGAACCCCTGAAGCATGTTCTGAAGCCGCGTCAGAATCGGCGTGAGTTCAAGCGTCATGATGCTCCAGTGTAGTGGATAGGTCAAAATAGTCGTTCTGGAGCGCGATCATCTCGCGTTCACGCGCTATCCAGCTTCACCACGCTGATTTTCCCGCCGGTTTCCAGCACCGCGAATTTGACTCCGCTCACGTCAGTCAGCCCAGCCGAGCGCAGGTGCTGTTCCAGAATGGCTGGAGAGACCCGCGCATTTTTCATTGCGGCCTCGCGCAACACGCCGTTTTCCACCAGAATCACGGGTTCGTTGTCGAAGAGGCGTTGCGCCGCCTCAGAACGCGCACTCCAGGCCGAGACACCGGACTGCAACAAGACCAGCACCAGCAGGCTGAGGGACGCTTCCACGATGCTTTTTCCGAGGATGGCGCTGGCGACGAGTGATCCGGCGGCCACGTTGGTCAGGAAGTCGTAACTGGTGAAGCTCGCGAAGGTGCGTGACCCGAAAGTGCGGGCCAGCAGCACCACGTAGCCAAACAGGATCAAGGTACTCAGCACGATGCGGGCCAGCAATTCCGTCCGCCAGCCTCCCTCGGGTGTCAGAAGTTCCATGAGTGCCGCTGTCACTGTGTCCATCACTGCCCTCCTAGGCGTCGTTGGCGGGTCCTGTGCGAGCGATGGCTTGCGTCTTCATCTGAGCCAGTTCGGCCCGGATGGCCTCTAACTCGCGCAGCAGGGCCGCGTTGTTGATCTCGTCGTCATCGCCGGGCTGGCGTTGATCCGCGCCGACGAACATGCTGGCGAGCGCCGCCGTGATGTACCCGAACACCGTGAACCCGTACAGGCCCAGCAGGAAGGTCAGGGTGCGTCCCTCGCCCGTCACCGGCCAGTGTTCCGGCCCCAGGCTGGTCAGCAGCATGCCCGTCCAGTACACCCACCCGGCGTAGTTTGCGGGGTTGTTCCCGCCTGTACCCTCGAAGTACGCCATGCCCGCCCCGCCCGCCAGGGTGACCAGCAGCGTCGCCAGCATCACGAAGCCGAATTTGCGCCGCCGCAGGGTACGTTGCAGGGTTTTCAGGCCCCGGTTCAGGCGTGTCAGGATCTGGAAGAGGCGCGTGCCACGGGTCAGCCTGGCCGCCTGCATGACCCGCACCCCCCGGAACGCCCGGAAGAAGCGCAGGAAGCGCAGGGCCGGGAGGGCGAGGCTCAGCGCAGAGAGCCAGTGGCGTTTCAGATACGTCCCTTTATGCGGCGCGAGACTCAGTGACAGCACAAAATCCACGATGAAGATGCCCCAGATGACGTTGCTCAGGGTGTTCGTCCAGGCGGGCACCGGCCCCAGCAATTCCCACACCAGCAGGGCCAGCCACACGAACCCCAGGATGTTCAGCGGGCCGTCGAGCAGTTCGTCCAGGGTACGTAGCGTTTCCCAGCGGACATCGTGCAGTTCCTGCTGCTTGGGCGGGGGAACGGTCATGCCCCAGTCTCCCCGGTCTTCATGACCCCCTTCCGTGACCCGAACAGGAATCAAAAGACCTGCTGGCGTTCACCCCTCGCCTTCCGTCTGAAGTTCCAGGCAGAAGGTCGTCCCCTGCGGCCCGGTCTGCTCGACCCATAGCCTCCCGCCCAGTTGCGCCGCGATCCACTCAGCGATGGCGAGTCCCAGCCCCACCCCCCCGGCCTTGCGGCTGCGGGCCTTGTCCACCCGGTAGAAGCGCTCGAAGATGTGAGGCAGGGCTTCCTGGGGAATGCCGATGCCCTGATCTTGCACGCTCAGGATGGTGCGCGGGCCTTCTCTGCGGATGCTGACGGTCACGCCCGTGCCAGCCGGGCTGTACTTCAGAGCATTGTCCAGCAGGATCAGCAGCAGTTGCCGCAGGCGGTCTTTCTCGCCGGAGACCATGAAGGGTTCGTCGGGGGCGTCCAGCATGACGGTGTGGTCGCCGCTGAGCCTGCGGGCATCCCGGATGGCCTCGGCAGCAATGCCCCGCAGCTCGACGGGAGAGCGTTTCAGGGTGCTGCCCGCGTCACTCTGGGCCAGGAGCAGCAGGTCGTCCACCAGGCGGTTCATGCGCGAGGCTTCCTTCTCGATGTCCGAGAGCATGGTTTCGCGCTCCTGCGCGTCCAGGTGCGGGTGGCGGCGCAGCAGTTCGGTGTTCCCGCGCAGCACCGTCAGGGGCGCACGCAGTTCGTGCGAGGCGTCCCCCACGAAACGCTGCTGCGAATCCCAGGCGGATTGCAGGCTGCCCAGCATGTCGTTGAAGGTGCGGGCCAGGCGACTGAGTTCGTCCTGATTCTTCCCGGTGGGGATGCGCTGCCCCAGGTCGCGGCTGCGAGTGATGCCCCGCGCGGCGTCCATCATGCGTTCCACCGGGCGCAGCACCGACCCGGCCAGCCACCACCCGAACAGGAACACCGCCAGCACCGACAGGCCCATGACGGTCAGCAGCACGCGGGCCAGTTGCCGGGCCGAGTTGTCCAGTGACCCCAGTGGCGTCAGGGCCTCGACGTACCCCAGCCTCTTCCCGGCGTCGCTGCTCACCTCGATCACGTAGCGCCGCCAGCGTTGCCCTTCGACGGACAGCGTGCCGAAGGCAGTATTCGCCCTGGGGTCATCCACCTCCCCGAAAGGAATAGGCAGCACCGCGTAATAGGCAGGCTTGGCCGGGTCAGTGAGCGGAGCCTGCGGGTCGGTGGGCGGTAACCCCGGATCACTGGGGGAACGTGACACCAGTTTTCCATCCAGGGAGTAACTGCGCAGTACCATCACGATGCCGTCCCTCGCGGGGCCAGAGGTGTCGGTTTCCAAAGCGTAAGAACGCCCCGAGGCGCGAATGCCCGTTTCCACCAGCCGCGCACTGCCGATCAGCACCCGGTCGAGGTTCAGGTACTGCTGCCTGACCGAAAAGCTGTACCCCACGAAGCCCAGGATGATCAGCGTCAGCGCCGAGAGCAGCCCGTACCACAGGCTCAGCCGCCAGCGCACACTCACTTATCCGCTCCGTAGCACGTAGCCCACGCCCCGGATGGTATGGATCACGCGCGATTCCCCTTCCGCTTCAAGTTTCTGGCGCAGGAGTTTGATGTACGTTTCCACGATATTCGGGTCACCCAGGTAATCCACGCCCCAAGCGCGGTCGAGCAGCATGGACTTACTCTGCACCCGTTCGGGCTGTTCCATGAACGCCTGCATCAGCCGGAATTCCTGTCCGGTGAAGGTGATGTCGCGCTCACCGCGTTTCACGGTGTGAGTGGCGGCATCCAGGGTGATGTCCTCGAAACGCAGCACCTCCGGCATTTTATCGCGGCGGCGCAGTTGCGTGCGGACGCGGGCCAGCAGCACGTCGAAAGAAAAAGGCTTGGTGACGTAATCGTCCGCCCCCGCTTCCAGCCCTTCCACCTGATGCTCGGGTCTGTCGCGGGCCGTCAGCAGGATCACCGGCAGGTCGTCGTCCACGCTGCGCAGGCGGCGCAATACCTCCAGGCCGTCGATACCGGGCAGCATCACGTCCAGCACGATCAAATCCGCCGGGCGGTCACGGGCGATCTCCAGGCCAGTCTCACCGTCTTCGGCGGCCTCGACCAGATACCCTTCGTAGGCCAGCCCGCGTTCCAGCAGAGTACGGACGCTGGGATCGTCCTCGATGACGAGAATGCGCTGAGTCACATCCCTCAGTTTAGTCCAGGCCGGGAATTCCGGGAATGTGCGCTCCAGCCTGCGTTCAGGTTGGGCACAGGTTTCTTCCAGCCTGAACACCTACGGTCGACCCATGAGAACAACCGAAAATTCGTCCCAGGGCTTATTTCTGCGGGCCACCAGCCTGCGCGGCCTTCCCCTGAGTCACCGGCAGGCCAATGCTGGCACGGTGACCGGGCTGATCTACGACCACATCAGGAAGCAGGTGACTCACCTGAAACTCGCGTCCAGGGTGGACGGCGAGGTGGTGGCCGTTCCCCTGCGCGAAGTGGATTTCAGGCGGGTAGGTCAGAACGAGTTGCGTGTCCCCGCGCTGAATGTCTGGGAGAAGTTACCGGAAACGTATCCCCCGGTGGACAAACTGACGGTGAAGTCGCAGAGCCGCACTGATACGGTGTTTGTGCATGATGTTTGGTTCAACCCACAAACCGGGAAGATCGACAGTTACGAACTGGGCCTGCTGCCAAGAAAGGCTTCCAGCATGCCTTCCCTGTGTGTGAAAGCGAGCCAACTGGCCTTCGAGGACGGACAACTCCTGGCCGCCGATGAACTGCTGGGCGCATTATCCGCCACCTTCAACCTCAGCGTGGGGCTTTCCCGGCCCCTGGCCCGCTGGTCAACGGCGTACACCGGTCACCTGGCCTGACCCCCGTGCAGGTGCTTCAGGTGACGTTCAGGTTCGCTCCAGTTTCCCTCCCGGTTCCCCTTCTACCTTCAGGCCATGCCAGACCAGACCTCTTCTGAAAGCACCGTGTGGGCCAGTGAACTGATGGGCGCATTGGTGCGGACGGATGAAGGGGGGCAGGTGGCCCGCGTGACTGGACTGGTGATGTTTCCACCTCACGGCGTGGTGGCCCTGCAAGTGCAGCCCGTGGGCGCGGCTGAACCCCCGCACACTCATGGGCAGGCACGGGTGCTGCTCTTCGATGCCGCGCTTGGCTACGCGCCGGGCGAGGTGCGGGTGGCGTCGGCGGACGACGTGGTTCCCGCCTTCAAGCTGCCCACCCTGCTCGGACACCTTTCCTCCACCACCCTGCCCCGACTGGGGTCGCGCGTCCGCACATCCGGCGGAAAGCAAATCGGTTTCCTGTGGGACGCCTGCGTGGACAGGTTCACAGGTGAACTGCACCAGTACCGGATCGGCCCGACCTGGCTTCCCGCGCCTGGAGACCGGGGCGTCCTGACCAGTAGTCGCCTGTGGTCATGCACGGCGGGTGAACTGACCATGCCGGAAGAGGACGCTGCGCTGGTCTTAGACCTACTCGGTCAGCTTTCCCGCCCCGCCTGAACCTGGCTGTACCGAAAGGAGTTTTGATGATCAAACCCATGCTTACTGCCGCTGCCCTGACAGCGGCCCTCACGACGGTGGGCAGCCCCGCGACGGCTGCCGCACCCATGCCCACCACCTCTCCCTTCTGCCAGAGCGGCAAGACCGTGCGTTTTGCCGAGATCACCTGGGAGAGCGGACAGTTCATCACCGAAGTCATGCGC
>NZ_SMMH01000040.1:22500-25888 GCF_004634215.1 Deinococcus fonticola
GAGCGGCCTGCCTCCCGCCTGCTGGAAGCGCAGCGACGTATCCGAAGTGTTGAAGGACAGCAGTTTCATCTGCTGGTTCGCTGCCGCCTGATAGCGGAATTGAAAGGCGCTGGCCCGGTAAGGGAGTTTCAAGGTGTCGGTGTCCACCCAGCCGCCTGCCGCCGGGCGGCGCGGCGCACTGCGGCGACCCGTGGCCGCCTGCCAGGAACCGAAACTGAAGTAACGGCTCCACTGCCCGTCCGGCTGGCGCACCCGAACTTCCAGTGTAAAGGGGCGGTTCTCCCCACCCAGGACATTCCAGCTCGGCACCAGTTCATTGAAGGGCGCAACGTTGACCTCTGGCGACGTGGTTGGCCCCGGCTGAGGGACAGGAAGCGCTTGCCAGGTATGCGGCACGCTGGTCTGCACGCTTTTCAGCAGGGTCGTGGGTTGCCCGAAGGACGTTTGCTGGGCATAAGGCGCGGCGGCGGCGGTACTGAAAGCCAGCAGGGCCACAGGGAGCAGAAGTCTGAGCATCAGCTTCACGCTAGTTGGCGTGTATTCAGCTTCTGTAAAGCCAGGAGAAAGCCCCCGCAGGAACAGGGGCTTTCAGGTACGCAGGGCGGAGTGTTATTCCACGACAATCGCCATCGTCAATCCACCACCTCCCGCGACTTCTTCATTGTTGTTGGTGATGTGGTGGGGAATGTGGCAGTGGATTAGCCAGGTTCCCTTCTGGGTGGCCTTCCAGAGCACGTCGTAACGCTGCCCAGGGCCGACATTGATGGTGTCCGCCTTGTAACGCGCCGCCTGGGAAAGGGTTTCTCCGTCGATGGCGGCCACCGTGAACGGCCCGCCGTGAATGTGCATGGGGTGGATGAAGTTGTTGTTCGAACCGATGAAGCGCAGCCGCACCGTCTGTCCGACTTTCATCCTGATGGTTTCGGTGGACGGGTACGCCTTACCGTTGATGGTAAAGAGGTTCGGGAAGAGTCCTTCCATCGGCATGGCCGGGAAGGTGTAGCCCTGAGCCACTTTCCATTCCTGAAGTTGCAGGGTGTACTCCTTGTCAGCTTTCAGGGTCGGGTTGCTTCGGATCGACGATCAGTGCGCCGTACAGTCCCAGCCCCTGCTGCCGATCCACGGCCTCGTGCGAGTGGTAGAAGAACGTGCCCGCCTGGTTCACGGTGAACTCGTAGGTGAATGAACCACCGGGGGGAATGGGCTTCTGGGTCACGTCGGCTGAGCCGTCCATCTTGTTCGGGACACTCAGGCCGTGCCAGTGAATACTTGTGGGGTCAGGCAGGCTGTTCCTCACGATGAAACGCACCCTGTCGCCCTGAGTGATGCGAATGCGCGGCCCCGGCACCTGCTTATTGACAGCGTAGGCAGACACCTGCACGTTAGGCAGGATGTTCCATTTGATCAGCGAGGTTTCAAGGTTGAAGACCTTCACGCCGTTCACCAGTTTGGATTGCAGGGACTGATCACCTCTGGCGGTGGCTGGAGCGGTGTACGTAACTTTGCTGAGGTCAACGGCGGCCATGTCCTGCATGGCTTCCATGCTCTGATCCGGGGTCATGATCATGCCAGGGGGCATGACCAGATTCCCCATGCGCGTGACCGTGCTGAGCGGTGATTCCGGTAGGGCGCTGATCTCTGGAATAGCATTCTGAGGAGACGCGCCCATGTTCATGCCAGGCATAGAATGATTCATTTCTGACATGCTCTGCGAGTTGGCTGGTGGAGCATTCCACACGGCGATAAACATGCCTACGGTTACACCAGTGACGAGGAGCGCACCAAAAAGCGTTGATCCTTTCATTTCTGTCCCCCTTGGAGGCGGTTCGTTCGTTGAAGAAGATTGAATCCACTGGACTGCCATGCATTCATGCCGCCCGTTAGTTCCCTGACGTTGATGTAACCCGCTTTCAGCAGGGTCTGTAGGGCGATCTCACTCATCCGGCCAGAGCGGCAGTACACGACGATCTGGGCCGCCTTACTGGTCGGCAGCTTGGGGTTTCCGACCATCTGATCGAAGGGAATGAGCAGATCAGTTCCGGGAATCTCGCCCTCATACGGAACATGAACGTTGATGAGCACAAAATTCTTCCTGCTCAGTTGAGTGTTTAGCACTTTGGGCAATATCTGACGGTTGATACCAGTAGATTTGGATGCACTGGTCACAGGCTGAGCGAACACGGGAGAGGCGAGGAGGGCGGTCAGCAGGGCGATTCTGGCGTTCATGCCTAGAGCCTGCGCCGACCATATTCAGCTTGTGTAAAGGTTTTGCACTCTGTAACGGCATTCAGCTAGCCTTCATAGAATCAGTCACTTTACAGAAGCTGAACAATTCGCGGTCTAAGGTGTAGGCAGTCCATTCCCACCCCTGCGAATCCGGCCCGGACAGCCGGGTTCCTCAAGCTCAAGGAGAGACCCATGAACACCATTTCTGCCATGCTCAGCACCCACCCGAAACCCGGTAAGTTCGATTCCGGCAGTCTGGCCGAATGCATCAGTGCCTGTCTGGAGTGCACTGGTTGCTGCACCATCTGCGCCGACGCCTGCCTGAATGAAACGGAACACCTGGCCCACCTGACGAAGTGCATCACGCTGAACGGCCAGTGCGCGGACGTGTGCGCCGCCACAGCAGGCGTCCTGAGCCGCGTGGGGCAGGGTGACGAAGCGGTGATTCGCGCCCAGTTGCAGGCGTGCGTGGCCGCGTGTCAGGCGTGCGCCCAGGAATGCGAGTCTCACGCCAAGATGGGCATGAAGCACTGCGAAATATGTGCTGAATGCTGCCGCCGCTGTGAAGCCGCCTGCCAGAAACTCCTGGCCTGAGTGCCGCTTTACACACGCTGAACATCAACGTCTTAGCGTCATGGTCATGAATAAAGTGACCGTGACGCTTCTCTTTACGCTGGCCTCCCTGTCTGCTGCCCAAACAGCGGCTCCTAGTCCCGTGCAATTCAGTGGCCTGCCCCCAACTTGTTAAGGCGAACCAATGGCACAATGCAGGCGGCTTGCAGAGTTTCGTGTCCCCTGAAGCCGTCGTGTTCAAGTTTCCCGGCAGCAACCAGAAAGCCGTGGCACTCCCTGCCAGACAGAGGTTCGTTGTCATCGCGCTCAACGCACTTCATGTCCAGGTGCCAGAGCGGACTGTTCAAGACCTCCGTCAGCGTAGCGTGCTGGTGAAAATCCAAGCAGGAAAAACAGTCATTAACAAGACCGCGAAAACCCTCCATAACGGCTTTCTGGAACTGTGGCTAGATTGCAATCAGACCTAGTACAGCGTTCTAGAAATTATAATACTTAGCCTATGGGACGCCCAATTCAGTATGCGGTCGTGCTGAGTGCTGAGCAGGAGCAGTACTTGAAGAGCCTCACGTCAAAAGGAAGCGGCAAGGCG